>NZ_JACVTX010000028.1:0-75664 GCF_016624745.1 Erwinia sp. S43
CTTTAAAAAAAAACCCCCCCCCAAAACCCCCCCCGCGCCCCCCCGGCGGGCGCCCTCTTCTGGCATATCCTTATGCGACCATTTTTATTTGATCAATTCCGCAGAAACGTATGCGCCGTTTTCAACGCGTGCGCTGGTGATTTTGTAGCCTGCACCCGCCTGCTGAGCCTGAGCGGCGATTTTCGCTTCAGCGCCGTCAAGGGTAGAGGAGGTGGCAGTAATGCTCTGAGCAAAGCTACCGAATGACATCAGTGACAGAGCAGCAACGGCAGCAACAGACAGTGTTTTGATAGTTTTCATGGTCGTATTCCTTCATTTGTATGGTGAGGAGGTTGTTTGCCTCCGATGAATAGATAGTAACTCTAGTTACTATAAGTTGATTAACAATAAGTGCGGTAACCATGATCGTGCTAACTTTTCGATAAACAGATGATATGGGTCAGTCCTTGTTCAGTCAGTGAAAAAGGAGGAGTGGCTGTCGTCAGGAAAGGGTCAGGCGATGGACATGTCAGAAGGTCAGCGTGATACCGGGCGGCAGGCATCAAGCATCAGGCATCAGGCATCAGGCATCAGGCATCAGGCGTCAGGCCGCAGTACTAAGGGATAATCACGCCGGGCTGGAAGGATTTAGCCCGGCGATAAGACTTATTGCAGGTTTTGGTACAGATCCCAGCGGTTGCCGTAGAGATCCTCAAACACCACCACGGTGCCGTACTCTTCCTGCCGGGGTTCTTCGCAGAAGTGGACGCCGGCCGCTTTCATTGCGTGGTAATCACGCCAGAAATCGTCCGTTTGCAGGAACAGGAATACCCGCCCGCCGCACTGGTTGCCGATAAAAGATTCCTGCCGGTCGTTAGAGGCGCGCGCCAGCAACAGATTACAGTCGCTCTCCGGGTTTGGCGTAACCACCACCCAGCGTTTGCCCGGCTGCGGCGTGTCTTCAACCAGCGTGAAGCCGAGCTTGTTGGTGTAGTAATCAATCGCCCGATCGTAGTCGTCGACCACGATGGCGACGTATCCCATGCATCTTTTTTGCGTTCTCAAAACCTTATCCTTTCGTTTTATGAGCCAGCCAGGTCTTTGAATATAACCCCAAGACGAAAAAAACCGACGGATGAGGTCGGTTTTTTGTGAGTATTAAGAGAGTGAGGCTCAGAACGGAACAACGCTATCCACTGTTGGCATCAGGATAAGGTTTCTGTTCAGCTTAAATTCAAAAGCCCGGCAATAAACTCCGCCGCAAGCTGCGCACCGCGTGCCGAGATGGTATGCCCGGTCCCCGGCTCAAAGTCGCTGCGGGCGCTGACGCCCAGATCGCGCAGCGTCTCCGCCGCCACTTCGCTTTCCGCCACCGGGATCACGCCGTCGGCCATACCGTGGATCAGCAGCACCGGAGTATTCAGTGCAGGAGTCAACGGCTGCGGTGAGGCCAGGCGGCCGGAAAAGGCCACAATCCCGGCGACCGGCCAGCGGCCGGACACCAGCGTATCCAGCGCCATAATCGACCCCTGCGAGAAGCCGACCAGCACCACCTTGTCGAGCTTATCGGTCATCTGATGCTGTTCAAGGATCGCCGTCAGCTCGCGGTCAAATGCCTCCCGCGCTGCGGCCACGCGCGCCGGGCGGTTAGCTGGCGTAATACCGGCCAGGCTGAACCACTGATAGCCCGCGCCGTGCTCAAAATGGAACGGCGCGTCAGGGCTGGCGAAACTCACGCCCGGCAGGCTCGGTGCCCAGTGGCGACCCAGCCCGGCCAGATCGTTGCCGTTGCTGCCCACGCCGTGCAGTAAAATAACCAGACCTGTCATGACATTTCTCCTGATGCAGATTACAAACCGTACGCGGTCATATCGGGACCGGCAGGCACAATTCCGTTCGGGTTCAGGCTCTTAATCGAGTAATAGCCCTGCTTAATATGGTCGATACTCACCGTTTCGCGAACGCCCGGCAGCGCCAGCATGCCCAGCAGGAAGCCGTTTAGCGCCGGGTAATCACGCAGCTGCCGCTGATTGCACTTAAAGATGCCGTGATAGGCAACGTCAAAGCGGATCAGGGTCACGAACAGGCGGATATCGGCCTCGGTCAGCGACTCGCCAAACAGCCACGGGCCGCGCTGGCTCAGGCGCATCTCCAGCGTATCCAGCATGCCGAAAACATCGTTAAAGGCTTCGCGGTAGCTGACCTCGGTCGTGGCAAACCCGGCGCGGTACACGCCGTTGTTCAGCCGGGGATAGATTTCCGCGTTCAGGGCGTCGATCTCGTCCCGCAGCGCCAGCGGACAGAGGTCGATGCTGTCGCTGGCCAGGCTGCCGAAACCGCTGTTAAACATCCGCAGAATGTCGGCGGATTCGTTGCTGACGATGGTAGCGGTTTTTTTATCCCACAGCACCGGCACCGTTGCACGGCCGGTAAAGCTGTCGTCGGCGCGAGTATAGAGCTGATGCAGATACTCGGCGTGATTCAGCGTATCACGGTCGGAACCGGGATAGTCGCCGAAGCGCCAGCCTTCATCGGTCAGCTTCGGCTCCACCACCGAGACGCTGACCACATCCTGCAGGCCTTTCAGGCTGCGGGCGATCAGCGTGCGTGATGCCCACGGACAGATCAGCGCCACGTACAGGTGATAGCGATCCGCTTCGGCGGCAAACCCGCCGTCACCGGTGGGGCCGGGTGCGCCATCGGGCGTCACCCAGTGGCGGAAGCTTGAGATCTGGCGAACGAAGCCGCCTTTCTCATCGGTGGCCTGCACCGGGTGCCAGTCCGCCGTCCATTTACCGTTTACCAGCATAGTAACTTCCTTAACGCAGACGTGAATCAGGCAGGGAGGCTTTCAGCGCGTACTTGCCGTCACCGATCAGCGCCAGTACCACCAGGCTGATGGCCCAGAATACCGGATATTCCCAGCCGCCGTTCGGGTTAGTGAACCAGAAGCCCGCCGGACCGTGTACGGTGAAAATCGCACCCAGCAGCACCGGGATCAGCACAATTGCAGCGATGCGTGGACGGTAGCCGACAATCAGCGCCACCGCACCGAGAATTTCCCAGACGATAGTCACGTAGGCCAGGCCGCCGGGCAGACCCAGCGAGGCGAAGAATTTTGCGGTGCCTGCGGGCGTAAAGACAAACAGTTTCAGACCGGCGTGGGCCAGGAACAGGATGCCGAGAGAAAGACGCAGAATGAGCGCGGCCCAGGGAGCGGTGCGGGTATCAGTCATGTTATTTACCTTATTCAGTATGCCATCGGGGGTTGATGGAACGTACTTTACACTGATTCCCTGTGGCTGATTATCCCGCCAGAAACGCAAACATTACTTCCATTTTGGAAGTAATCACCAGCCGCGATCCCATTCCGGCTCACCGGCGTAGTGGCTGACCAGGAAGTCGATCAGCGCCCGGACTTTGTGCGCCAGATGGCGCGCCGGGGGATACACCGCGTACAGGCCAAGCGGCGAGATTTCGCTGTGGCGCAACAGGGGGCGGATGGTGCCCGCGCGCAATGCCGGACCGGCAATAAAGGTCGGCAGCCGGGCAATGCCCAGCCCGCTCAGCGCGGCGGTCAGGCTGGCTTCGGCATTGGAAAAGTGCAGGCGGCCGCGCACCGGCAGGGTAACCGCTTCGCCGTCTACGCTGAACGGCCAGTTGAAGGGATCGCGAAAATTGGTGTCGATAATGCAGTTGTGATCGGCCAGCTGCTGATAGCGGGTCGGCGTGCCGTGCGCGCTCAGGTACTCATCGCTGGCGGCAATCACCACCCGCATATCGCTGAGGTGGCGGGCGATCAGGCGGCTGTCGCTCAGCCTGCCGATGCGGATCGCCACGTCAAAGCCTTCATCCACTATGTTGACCAGCCGATCGGAGAAGTTAACGTCCAGCTCGATTTCCGGGTATTCGCGGGCAAAGGCGATCAGCACCGGGGCCAGCTGGCTGGCACCAAAGGTAATTGGCGCGCTGAGTTTGATGCGCCCGGTCGGTTTCCCCGCCGCATGGCGCACCGAGGCATCCAGCGCGTCCCACTCTTCCAGCAGGTTTTTAATGCGGTCGAAGTAGGCCAGCCCGACTTCGGTCGGCGACAGAGCGCGGGTGCTGCGCTTGAGCAGCTGTACGCCCAGCTCGCTTTCCAGCCTGGCGACCAGCTTGGATGCCTGCCCGCTGCTGGTGCCCAGCCGCGCGGCCGCCGCAGCAAAGCTGCCCAGTTCCATTACCGCTACAAACATCCGATCGCAGTCCAGACGTTCCACATGCTTTTCCTGATTCCGAGGGGCAGATATGCCTGCGGGAGGATTTTCCGGGCCGCAGGCGCTGGCGTTATTAAAGCAGCCTTTGCGGCCGTTGTGCATCCAGGAATCTGCATTTCGCCGTCCGGCCGCCGCATCGGTGGATTATTTACGATACAAAGGCACTGACTGACGCCTGATGACCGGCCTGATGCACTAAGCTTCAGGGTTCTGTTGGTCAACTGAGCCTGTCTTATGTTTTATCACCGTGTTGAAAGGATGATCGATACCTTCAGGGAAGCCCGGGGCACCACGCCGCCCGACAGCGTGTGGCCCTTCTATCTGTTCTATCTTCGCCAGGTGTGGCCGGTCTTTGCGCTGCTGTTGGTGATTGGCCTGATTGCGTCTTTGATCGAAGTTTCGCTGTTTCGCTATCTCAGCCGGATTATCGATCTGGTGAACAGTACCCCGGCCGCCAGCTTCTTTCAGGATCACTACGGCGAACTGCTGTGGATGGCTGCGGTGGCAATGCTGTTTCGTCCGCTGTTTATCGGCCTGCACGATCTGCTGGTGCATCAGACCATTAACCCCGGCATGACCAATATGATCCGCTGGCAGCATCATAACTACGTGCTGCGCCAGAGCCTGAACTTTTTCCAGAACGACTTTGCCGGGCGCATCGCCCAGCGAATTATGCAGACCGGCAGTGCGCTGCGCGATTCTGCGGTGCAGATGGTCGACGCGCTGTGGCACGTGGTGATCTACGCGGTGACCACGCTGGTGCTGTTTGCCGAAGCCGACTGGCGGCTGACCATTCCGCTGATTCTGTGGATTATCGGTTACGTGCTTTGCCTGAAGTATTTTGTGCCGAGGATCAAAGCGCGTTCGGTGGCGTCATCGGATTCACGCTCGCGGCTGATGGGCTTTATTGTGGATGGCTACACCAATATCGCCACTCTCAAGCTGTTTGCCCACGGCGATCTGGAACGCAGCTATGCGCGGGAAGCGCTGGACGATCAGACGCAGAAAACCCGCAGCCAGGGGCGAATGGTGACCGGGATGGATGTGGTGGTCACCACGCTCAACGGCCTGCTGATCGTCAGCACCACCGGGCTGTCGCTGTGGCTGTGGGGCCAGTCGCTGATCAGCGTCGGCGCGATCGCGCTCGCTACCGGGCTGGTGATCCGCATCGTGAATATGTCCGGCTGGATCATGTGGGTGGTGAACGGCATCTTCGAAAACATCGGCATGGTGCAGGACGGCTTGAAAACCATCTCCCAGCCGCTGAGCGTGAGTGATAAACCCGATGCGGCGGCGCTGGATGTCAGCCGTGGCGAAATCCAGTTTGACGGCATTACCTTTAACTACGGTGGTGAGCGGCGGGTGATTGACGGCCTGCAGCTGGACATTCGTCCCGGCGAGAAAATTGGCCTGATTGGCCCGTCGGGTGCCGGGAAGTCGACGCTGGTTAACCTGCTGCTGCGGCTCTACGACCTCAACGGCGGGCGGATTCTGATCGACGGCCAGAACATTGCCGACGTCAGCCAGGAGAGCCTGCGCGCGCAGATTGGGATGATCACTCAGGATACCTCGCTGCTGCACCGTTCAATCCGCGAAAACCTGCTGTATGGCCGCCCTGGTGCCAGCGAAGAGGAGATGCTGCAAGCGATCCATCGGGCGAAGGCCGATGAGTTTATTCCGCTGCTGTCGGATCTCCAGGGCCGCACCGGACTGGATGCACACGTCGGCGAACGCGGCGTGAAGCTTTCCGGCGGTCAGCGCCAGCGTATCGCCATCGCCCGTGTGCTGCTGAAGGATGCGCCGATTTTGATTATGGATGAGGCCACCTCGGCGCTGGATTCCGAAGTGGAAGCGGCGATTCAGGAAAGCCTGGAAGGGCTGATGGGCGGCAAAACGGTGATCGCCATCGCCCACCGCCTGTCGACCATTGCCCGCATGGACCGGCTGGTGGTGCTGGAACAGGGGCGGATTGTCGAGATCGGCAGCCATGCCGAACTGCTGGCGAAGGACGGCCTGTATGCGCGGCTGTGGCGGCATCAGACCGGCGGCTTCGTCGGTGAACAGTAGCGCTATCCGGCGTTAAGCCGGTACGGCAGCGCGTCGCGGGCTTCCTCAGCCCAGGCGCGCACGCCGTCGCGCTCCTGCTGCAGAAAATCCGCCACGGCGTCATGCAGGCCGCCGTGGCGCAGCAGGTGCCAGGATTCCGTCAGTACCGGTTCAAAACCGCGTATCAGCTTGTGCTCCCCCTGCGCCCCGGCGTCAAAGCGCTGTAGTCCGTTATCGATCGCATATTCCATCCCCTGATAGAAACAGGTTTCAAAGTGCAGGTGGTTGAACTCCGCCAGGCAGCCCCAGTAGCGGCCGTAGAAAGTGCTGCCGTCGACCAGGCTTAGCGCCATAGCCACCGGCTGGCTATGCTGGCTGGCGATGGTGATGCGCAGCGCTTCCGGCATGTACTCTGCCAGCAGACTGAAGAACGTGCGGGTGAGATAGGGCTGGCGGCCGCGAACGAAGTAGGTGTTGGCGTAGCAGGTGTAAACAAAGTCCCACTGCGCTTCGCTCAGTTCGTGCCCCTGATACCAGCAAAATTCAATGTCCTGCTGGCGTACGCCTTCGCGCTCTTTGCGCAGCTGTTTACGCTTGCGCGAGGTCAGCGCGTCGAGAAAATCCTGGAAGTCGCGGTAGCCGCGATTGTGCCAGTGATACTGGCAGCCGAGGCGCGGCAGCCAGCGGCCGTCCTCCGCCAGCCGATCGCCGAGCGCAGCATCGTTAAAGTTGATATGGCCGCTGTAAAAACCATGGGTGGCGAGAAATTCCGGCAGCGCCTGTAGCAGCCGCTCGGCTGCCTCTGCTTCGCCCAGCAGCCGCGCGCCGCCCACCGGGCTGAACGGCACCGCCGACAGCCACTTTGGATAGTAGGGAATGCCCGCCCGCTGGCTGGCATTCGCCCAGGCGTGATCGAAGACGTATTCGCCCATGGAGTGTCGTTTGCCGTAGCCCGGCATTGCCGCCAGTACGCGGTCACCCTCGCGCCACAGCACATGCTGCGGCTGCCAGCCGCTGCGCCCGCCAACCGAGCCGCTCTCTTCCAGCGCGCTGAGGAAAGCGTGGCGCATAAAGGGCTGGTCGTTGGGGGCCAGGGCATCCCACTGACTGGCCGGGATATCGGCCAGCTGCGTCAGAAGGCTTAACGACATCGATAGACTCCACGATAAAGAAAAACCTTACGTTGAACGCTTTCGCGACGGAGATCAACGCCTTCCGCCCGGGTGGCACACGCGGATAAATGCAGCAGGATACGGATTGGGGTAATACGCATTCTCATTATCATTTGCCTTTGCTATTCTTGCTGCCCTTATGTGCGGCACGCGCGCACGGCTTTCGGTTAACAAGGTGGATCTATGGCTGCTCAGAGTTATCGCTTATTCAATGTCGTACTGGCGCGCAAGCAGGTACTGTCTCCTTCGATGCTGTGCTGCGTGTTTAGCGGTGAGGAAGTGCGCCAGATGAAGATGGATGCGCCGGACCAGCGCATCAAGCTGCTGCTGCCACCGCCAAGCGGCAAACACTTTGAGCCGGTCGATAACGGCCTGACGTGGTGGGAGAACATGGGCAAGCTGGCGGTGGAAGATCGCCCGATCATGCGCACCTATACCATTCGCCACGTTAACGCCGACGCCGAGGTGCCGGAGATGGAAGTGGAATTCGTGATGCACGGCACCGAAGGCCCGGCATCGGCCTGGGCGCTGAACGCGCAGCCGGGCGACGCGATGCAAATCGCCGCGCCGAACCGCGAATACGGTCAGGACAGCGGCGGCTACGAATGGAATCCGCACGAGCAGGTGAAGCAGGGGCTGGTGGTGGCGGATGAAACCGCGCTACCGGCGGCGAAGGCGATTCTTGAGCAGCTCTCCCGCTGGCAGAACCCGCCGCAGCTACAGGTGTTCCTGGAAGTACCCGAGCGTGGCGACTGCGTCGATCTCAGCCAGTACGCCTTTGCCGATATTCACTGGCTGCCGCGTGACGCCAGCGGAGCCAGCTACGGTGAGGCATTGCTGAGCGCGGTGCGTGAGCACGTGCGCCTGCCGGACAGTGCGCTGGCGCGAGAAGATCTGCGCGAAGAGGCCGAAGGGCAGCTGGTATGGGACCGCGCCGACCACGACGACGCGCGCTTCCACGGCTGGGTGGCGGCTGAATCGAGCGCGGTGAAGCACCTGCGCCGCTACCTGATCGGCGAGCGCGGCCTGGCTCAGGACTGCATCAGCTTTATGGCCTACTGGAGCCGTGGCCCGCGCCGCAAAGGCTGATTGCCGGGTCAGTTCTCCATCAGTACCGGGCAGGCTTCTTTCAGCGTGTTATAGAACCAGGTCTTGGCGGTGATGTCGCCGATCTCGGTATGGCCGTAGAGATAAACCTCCAGATTCGGCAGCTGGAACGGCAGTTCGACAATGCGCCCGTTGCCGCGCGCGGCATAGATTTTCGCCGCGCTTAGCGGAATGGTCACCAGCAGCTCGCTGCTGGCGATAATCTCGCCCAGCGCGGTAAAGTGCGGCACCTCCAGCGCGATGCGCCGCTCAAAGCCATACTCCTTAATCTGCGCCTCCACCATATGATGCCCGCTGATGGTCGACACGATAATGTGCTGCTCGGCCAGATAGTCATGCAGCGTCAGCTCACCGCCGATGCGCGGATGCTGGCTATTCACCAGGCAGACGTAGCGCTCATCCATAATTCTGTCGCGCTGGGCAATCGGTGAAATGCTTTCGTTGCGGCTGCACAGCGTGGCATCCACTTTCCCGGTCAGTAGCCATTCATCAATGCGCATCATCTCGATCGGCAGCACTTCCAGCTGCACATTCGGTGCCAGCTCTCGCAGATGTTTAACCAGCCTTGGCAGCAGCAGCTGTTCGCCGAGGTCGGAGAGTGCGAGGCTAAATTTGTGAAAAGATGTTTCCGGAGAGAAGCTGCGGGTATCCGCCACGGCGGTTTCAATCCCGCTGAGCGACTGCTTAAAAACCTTATACAGATGGCTGGCAACCGGCGTCGGTAGCATCCCTTTTCGGCTGCGTTTAAACAGCTCGTTATCCGTCGCAGACCGCAGCCGGGCTAGCGCATAGCTAGCAGAAGGCTGCGTGATGAACAGCCGATCGGCAGCACCGCTGACGCTGCGGGTTTCATAAATGGCGATGAAAACCCGAACCAGATTAAGATCCATCATAGGGTTATATAGTTCCTGTCTATATCAGCAGATTCAAATTATCTATTTGAGCTATTTTAAACTTGCTAATAACATCCTTTCTACTTTTTATTGATATGTTCCGTTAATTTTTGCATATCACCTGTTTCATTATATAAATCAAAAAGATAATTCCATCGTAAAAATGAATGGCAGAAGCAGATGCGGGTAATTCGCTGCCGTTGTGGAGTGTGTAGAAATGAAAAATGAAATCGTAGACGTCATCGTAGACTGGATTGATGAACATCTGGAAGAAGGGCTGAATATCGAAGCCGTGGCGGCCAAATCAGGCTACTCCAAGTGGCATTTACAGCGGGCGTTCAAAGAGAAAAAAGGCATTACGCTGGCGAGTTTTATCCGCAGCCGCCGCCTGGATCAGGCCGCACAGTGCCTGATTAATTCCACCAAAAGCATTATGACTATTTCGATGGATCTGGGTTTCTCCTCCCAGCAGTGCTTCCAGCGGGTGTTTAAAAAGCACTTCAACGTCACTCCGCGCGACTACCGCGTGCAGTACCGCCAGTATCACTAACGCCTTTCGCCACCCGGTGGCCGGCTGCCTTCGCTGCGGGATGACCTTCCCGCAACGTAAAGTCGTTTAAATTGTTCCGAATCCGGTCCTCCGCGCCTGCTAAAGTTCATCGACCATCAGTTATACTGTGCGCCGTGTTGAACTCTGAACTGGATGCTATGGAACGTTTCGTTGAAAATCTGATTTACACCTCACGTTGGCTGTTGGCTCCAATCTACCTTGGGCTGTCGCTGGGATTGCTGGCGCTGGGCATTAAGTTTTTCCAGGAAGTCTTCCACCTGCTGCCGCACGTGATCGAGATGACCGAAAACGACATGGTGCTGATGCTGCTGTCGATGATCGACATGACCCTGGTCGGCGGGCTGCTGGTGATGGTGATGCTCTCCGGCTATGAAAACTTCGTTTCCAAGCTGGATCTGGATGAGCACCGCGAAAAGCTGAGCTGGCTGGGTAAAATGGACTCCGGCTCGCTGAAGAACAAAGTGGCGGCGTCGATTGTGGCTATCTCCTCAATCCACCTGCTGCGGATCTTTATGGACGCGCGCAACGTACCCGACAACAAGCTGCTGTGGTACGTGATTATTCACCTGACCTTCGTGCTGTCCGCCTTTGTGATGGGCTACCTCGACAGCATGTCGCGCAAAGATAAAGACAAAACCTTAATCTGATTTTCTCAGACTCTCGCCGGTAGCACTGCGCTACCGGCGGAACTCATCCACGCTTATCGCGTACTTCTTCAGTTTGTTATACAGCCCGGCGCGCGACAGCCCCATCTGCTGTGCGGCCTGCCGCAGATTGCCGTTGAGCGAATTCAGCGTGGCAATAATATGCACCCGCTCATTTTCATCCAGCCGCACGGCGTGGGTGGTGGTGCCCCGTGAAACCGCCAACTCCGGCTGTGAGCGGCCCGCCTGGATCACCTCTTCCGGTAGATCGACGGCGTCAATATGCAGCCCGTTATGGGTATTGATCACCCGCTCGACGATGTTTTCCAGCTCGCGCACGTTGCCCGGCCACGGATACTGGCACAGCGCCTCAATCGCCCGTGGCGTAAACTGCACGTTCACTTTTTTCAGCTGGGTGCAGACCTTTTCCCGGAACCATTCGGTGAGTGCCGGAATATCGCTGCTTCGCTCGCGCAGTGCCGGAATGGGGATCGAGATGACGTTCAGCCGGTAGTACAGGTCACGGCGAAACGCGCCGGTTTCCACCGCCTTCAGCAGATTACAGTTTGTCGCGGCGATAATCCGCACGTTCACCTTCACCGCCTGCGACGCGCCGATGCGCACCACTTCACTCTCCTGCAATACGCGCAGCAGGCTGGTTTGCGCCTCCAGCGGCATATCGCCAATCTCATCAAGGAACAACGTGCCGCCGTCGGCCAGCTCAAATTTCCCCGCCGCGCCGCCGCGCCGCGATCCGGTAAAGGCACCGTCGGCGTAGCCAAACAGTTCGCTCTGTACCAGATCGCGCGGCAGCGCTCCACAGTTCACGGCGATAAACGCTTCGCCGCTGCGCAGGCTTTCATTGTGGATCGCCTGGGCAAACAGCTCTTTGCCGGTGCCGCTCTCGCCGGTCAGCAGCACCGTACTGTCACTGCGGCAGCAGCTGCGCGCTTTTTCCATCGCCGCCATCAGCGTGGGTGCGCTGCCGCACAGCATGTCGAAGGTATAGCTGGCGTTAACGCCCATCACCCGGCGAGTAATGGCGCGAATACGCTGGTTTTCCCGCAGGGCGATAATCTTGCCGCCGGTCGGCGCGAGCATCACCGACACCAGGCAGGAGACGTGCTGATTTTCTGACGGTACAAACACCACTTCGCGGTCGTTGCAGAAGGTCATGGTCGCCAGCCGCGCGTTTTGCGGATTCAGCACCGCATCCACCTGATGGCCGGTGCGGGCGAAGCCGTGGAAGATCTGCCGCGCGTAGCGGTTGATGGTTTTGATCGTCCCGCTGCGATCCAGCACGATCACCCCTTCATTCAATGTTTCCAGGATCGACTTCTGCTCCGCCAGCAGGGCGCGCAGGATCAGCTGCTGGCCCACCGCTTCCGCCGCCGCCTGCACGGTGCCGAGGGTGTGATAGTGGAAGTTATCCTGGGTAGCGGTCAGCGTCAGTACGCCAATCATCCGCCCTTCGGCATCGCGGATTGGCGCGGCGGCACAGGGATAGTGGCGGCTGCGCAGAGCAAACTTCCAGTTTTCACCGCTGAGCAGATAGACCACCCGCTGCTGCTTCAGGCAGCGCGCGGTGCAGTTGGTCCCCATCTCGGATTCACGCAGGATGCTGCCCACCGGGGTGATATCCAGCCCGCAGTAGGAGAGGGTGATGCCGTTGGCGTCGGTGAGATTGATATGGCCGTCGGGATTATAGGCCAGCAGATTTTCCATAATCCCTCTCGCCACCTCAATCAGCACGGCGTTATCCGCCAGAATCTGCTTCACCTCATCCTGCGGTGGGAAGGTGTAGGCAAAAAAAGCCGGATCGATACCGGCATCGCGGCTGTATTTCCACGAGTTCAGAATGTCGGGGCGCACGAAATCCGGCTCTTTACCGGCATCAAAATCACGGCGTGCCTGCTCAAGCAGCGCATCCCAGCGCCGGGCTTCCTGGCTGTTTTCCGGCAGGCTCAGCTTACCGTCGCACTCTGCGCCAATGGCTGCCCTCAGAACGGGTTGATGATTCATGCTCTTCCCTCCGCTTATCGAGTGTCCATTTTATCGACATGTTAAGTTGACATGTTTTTTTTATGTCCATTTTGTGATCGCAGCGGGCAGAGAAAAGCGCGCCGTCAGGGGATTGTCAGGCTGGCATAGCCTTTGCTTATGACAAAGACACAACGAATGTCTGCCAGTAACCTGAAGGGGAACAAGATGTCTGCAACAAAAAAAATTATACGCGTAGGTCTGATTGGCGCGGGACGGATGGGGAGCTTCCACGCGACCTCTCTGGCTCAGCGTGTACCGGGTGCAGTACTGGCGGCGGTGGCCGATCCGGTCCCGGGCGCGGCCCAGCGCCTGGCGGAGAAACTCGGCGTTGAGCACTTCTACAGCGAACCGCAGGCGATGCTCGACAGCCCGGATATTGACGCGGTCGTCATCGTTTCCCCGGCGCGTACTCATGCTGAACTGGTGGTCGCCGCCGCGCGCGCCGGTAAGCACGTCTTCTGCGAAAAACCGATGGCCGTAACCCTCGAAGAAGCCGATCGCGCCATTGCCGCCGCCCGCGAGGCCGGTGTGGTGTTGCAGGTGGGCTTCAACCGCCGCTTTGCCAGCGGATTTGCCGCCGCGCTGGCGGAAATCAAGGCCGGTAAAATCGGTACGCCACAGCTGCTGCGCTCGCTGACCCGCGACCCGGCCCCGCTGCGCGATCCTACGCCAATCCCACCGTGGACGATTTATCTGGAAACGCTGATCCACGATTTCGACACCCTGCTGCACTGCAACCCGGGCGCGAAGCCGGTGGAAGTCTATGCCATTGCCGACGCGCTGGTGCGCCCGGACTTCAAGGACAAAGGCCTGCTGGATACCTCCGTGGTCACCATCCGCTTTGATAACGGCGCGATCGCCATTGCCGAAGCTAACTTCCAGGCGGTGTACGGCTATGACGTGCGCGGCGAAGTGTTCGGCAGCAACGGCATGCTGCAAATCGGCAATATCAACGTCAACAACGCGGTGCGCTACACGGCGGAAGGTATCTCGATTGATACGTCGCGCCAGGACACCGATCTGCTGGCCGACGCCTACATTGCTGAACTCACTGAGTTTGTACGCTGCGCTGCCACCGGCGAAACCCCGCGTGCCACCGGTGAAGATGCGCGGAACGCGCTGGCGATTGCGCTGGCCTGTATCGCCTCCGTACAGCAAAACCTCCCGGTTAAATTATAAGGATCGTCACCATGTCCGATTACAGCCTGTCCGTCAGTGCCGAAATGGTTTTCCTCGATCTGCCGTTTATTGAACGCGTGCAGCGTATTCACCAGCTGGGTTTCGGCGTGGAGATCTGGCACTGGGAAAATAAAGATATCGATGCGCTGGCGGCCACCGGTGCACGTTTCACCTCGATGACCGGTTATCTGACCGGCAACCTGACCGACGATGCGGAAATTGAAAACCTGCTGAGCAGCGCCGCCGAGTCGCTGGCGGTGGCCGAGCGGCTGAACTGCCCGTCGCTGAATCTGCACGGCACTGGGCTGGATAACAAGGGCCTGCCGGTCAAGCCGGTGGATATCGTCACCGGTGAGATGTGGGTGAAAGCGGTGAGAACGCTGGAGAAGCTGGCGGCGCTGGGCGAGAAAGCCGGGCGGGTGTTCACCCTGGAAAACCTTAATACCGCCGTCGATCATCCGCGTACGCCGTTCGCCAAAGCGGCGGATACCCTGGCGCTGGTGGAAGCGGTCAACAGCCCGTATTTGAAGATGAATCTGGACCTCTACCACGCGCAGATCGGCGAGGGCAACCTGATTGAGCTGGTACAGCGCAGCGGTAATGCGATCGGTGAAATTCAGGTGGCGGATGTACCGGGCCGCTGCGAGCCGGGCACCGGAGAGATCAACTATCGCGCGGTGGCGAAAGCGCTGCGCGCCATGAATTACCGGGGGGTAATTGCGCTGGAAGGCTGGGCGTCAGGGGACACTGAAACAGCTCTGGCAAGCTTTAAAGCGCACTTTGAGTAATGCAGTACCGATGCGGCCAGCCCTGGCCGCAATTTTTTTTCCAAGAAGTAAGACGTTCACCCGATGTTTTGTAGTTAAAAAATAATAACTTACCTATACCTACAGGAATCATGCTATGAACACGAAAAAAATCGCACTGCTCGTTTGCGCTATGGCGCTGGCTCCGGCTTCCCAGGCGAAAGACCTGCGCATTGGCGTTGCGCTGGCTAACTTCGATCTTAACTTTGTCTCCATTCTGCGTACCCAGATGGCTAATGAGATGAAGAAAGAGAACATTCAGGGGCAGTTTGAAGATGCCAAGGGCGATGTGGCGGTCCAGGTTCAGCAGGTTGAGAACTTTATTAATCAGGGCGTTGACGCGATTATTCTGAACCCGGTGGATACTCAGGGCGTTAAACGCATGATGGATGCGGCCACAAAAGCCAATATCCCGCTGATCTTTGTTAACCGTAAGCCGGAAGTTGAGCTGACCGGCAAGATGGCCTACGTGGGCTCCGACTCGCTGCTGGGCGGCCAGATGGAGATGGAAGCGCTGGCGAAAAAGATGAATTACAAAGGTAACGTCGCCATTCTGATGGGGGCGCTGTCGGCGGAGGAAGCCCGTCAGCGTACCAAAGCGACGGAAGAAGTGATCGCCAAATATAAAGATATGAAAGTGATCGAGAAGCAGTCCGCCCAGTGGATGCGTAACGAAGCGGTGGATGTGACCTCCGGCTGGCTGCTCTCCGGCGATAAGATTGATGCGATTGCCGCCAACAACGATGAGATGGCTATCGGCGCGATTATGGCCCTCGGCCAGAGTGGTAAAAAAGATATTCTGGTCGCCGGCATCGACGGCACCCCGGATGCCCTGCAGTTTATTAAAAACGGCAAGCTGGCGTTAACCGTGTTCCAGGATGCGGCAGGCCAGGGTGTTGGCGCGGTGACCATGGCGAAGCAGGTGATTGACGGTACTAATAAAGACAAATTTATGTGGATTCCGTATCAGGTGATCACCAAAGAAAACTACGAAGAGTTCACCAAAAAGAACGTGAAGTAACCTTCCCGCCGGGTCCTGAATCAACAGGACCCGCTATTGTCTGTTTCCGTCTGAGTAATCCCACATTTAGTGATGAAAAAAGTGTGACGCCTGTAGCAATTTGCCACGCTTGTGAATACTATTTCGCCACTGAGATCCGCCGTCCTGGCGCTCAACGATAACCTCCCTGTTTCCTGCTGAGAATGTTGGATATGTACGATGATTAGTCGCCGCCGCCTGCTGCTTGGCTCCGGCGCGTTTGTCCTTGCCATGAGCACCGATAACCTGTTCGCACGTCAGGACTTTTTTCCTCTGTGGCCGGACGATCCGCCGGGCGGTGGAGGCCCTAAAGGGGCGCTGCGCATCTCGCCTAACGGTTCGTGGTCGAATATCGTCAGCCCCGGCATCCAGCGTTTTCAGCCGGAAGTGCCGAATGGAAAAGCTGTGCTGATTGCTGCCGGTGGGGGATATCGCTGGATCGGCATGGGGCGCGAAGGCTGGCCGGTGGCGCGCTGGCTGACGTCGAAGGGCTTTACTGCCTATGTACTCAGCTATCGTCTTCCCGGTGAACACTGGCAGGACGGTAACCTCGTTTCGTTGCAGGATGCTCAGCGGGCGATCCGTCTGGTGCGCTCAATGGAGCGCAGCGTACATCTGCTCGGGTTCTCCGCCGGAGGACATCTGTTCGGCATGGCCGCCGCCCGGCCCGAATACGATTCCTATCAGCCGCAGGATGCGCTGGACGAACTGGTGCCGAAGGTCGACAGCGTGGGGCTGATTTATCCGGTGATCACTCTCGAAGCGCCTTACACTCATACCAATACCCACCTGTCGCTGGTGGGCAATCATCCTTCTCCCGCCGAAGAGGCCAGCTGGTCGGTACAAAACTACGTGACCCGCGCCTATCCGCCGCTGTTTATGGCGCAGGCGGAAGACGACACCACCTCTAACCCGGAAAACAGCGTGATCATGCACGATACCTGCCGCCGGATGGGCGTTTCGGTACAGATGATCCGCATTTCCAAGGGCGGCCACGGCTTTGGTCTGGGTAAGGTGGGCACCCCGGCCGCAATCTGGGATGAAGCCTACGCGGTGTGGCTGGCGGCACGCGGGTGATTTTTGCTTTGGAAAAACCTGAGTAATAAAAAAGGGGGCGATTGCAATAATCGCCCCCTTTAATGAGAAGTAAAATTAGCGCTGCAGGAAGGCCAACAGATCCTGGTTCAGCTGGTCCTGATGCGTGACCGCGAAGCCGTGTGGGGCATTGTCATACACTTTCAGCGTTGAGCCTTTAATCATCTCCGCCGCCAGTTTACCGGTGGCTTCAAACGGTACGATCTGGTCGTTACTGCCGTGGATAACCAGCGTTGGCACGTCAATCTTCGCCATATCGCCGCGGAAATCGGTTTCCGAGAAGGCGGTCACACAGTCAATGGTCCCTTTCAGCGAAGCCAGCAGGGCGATATTCAGCGTCTGGGTCAGTACGCCTTCAGACACGGTTTGGCCTGCGTTGGTGCCGAAGAACGGCGTGCTGAAGTCGCTGATAAACTGAGCGCGGTCTTTACGCAGGCCGTCGCGGATACCGGCGAACACCGACTGCTCAACCCCTTCCGGGTGATCTGCCGCCTGGCCGAAGATTGGCGTAACGGCACCGAGCAGTACCAGGGCGTTGATGCGCTCGCTGCCGTAGCGGCCGATGTAGCGGGACACGTCGCCGCCGCCCATCGAGAAGCCCACCAGGGTCACGTCGGTCAGGTCAAGGTGCTGGATCAGGTCGTTGATGTCGGAAGCGAACGTATCGTAGTTGTAGCCTTCCCACGGCTGCTCTGAACGGCCAAAACCACGGCGGTCAAAAGCAATCACGCGGTAGCCGCGCTCGGCGAGGAAATTCATCTGGCTGTCCCACATGTCGGCATCCAGCGGCCAGCCGTGGCTGAACAGTACCGGCTTACCTGTACCCCAGTCTTTGTAATAGATTTGAGTGCCGTCTTGCGTATTGAATGTGCTCATGGTTATTTCCTCGAATCGTTAATTAGGTTAATTACGTCTTGTTGGAATTAATCTTAGATGCCTTGTCGAATGATAGATAACGCAGAGATTTTGATAACTTGTTAGAAAATTCTTATCAACTTATCTTGATGATATGTATAGGTAATCTCTTCTATATAATGGCTAAAAACCTGTCAAAAAAAACTTAACGAGTTGCTAAATTCTTTCCGCTATCCGCTTTTTATCTCCTGCCGTAATCTTATTTCCAGCAGCACAACATCACTCACAAAATTGAAAAACTAAACATTAAGAGGAATTGAAAATGTCTAAATTCGACCTGCTGGACCCACAGAACTCCACCCTGATTTTCATCGACCATCAGCCGCAGATGTCCTTCGGTGTTGCCAACATCGATCGCCAGCAGCTTAAAAATAACACCGTCGCTTTAGCCAAAGCGGGCAAGATTTTTAACGTGCCGACCATCTACACCTCCGTTGAGACCGAAAGCTTCAGCGGCTACATCTGGCCTGAACTGTTAGCGGTTCACCCTGAATCCACGCCGATTGAGCGTACCTCAATGAACTCCTGGGAAGATGAAGCTTTCGTGAAGGCGGTGAAAGCCACCGGCCGCAAAAAGCTGATTATCTCCGCCCTGTGGACCGAAGTGTGCCTGACCTTCCCGGCGCTGATGGCACTGAAAGAAGGCTTCGAAGTCTACGTGGTGACCGACACCTCCGGCGGCACCAGCGTGGATGCCCACGAGCGCTCCATCGACCGTATGGTGCAGGCCGGTGCGGTGCCGGTGACCTGGCAGCAGGTGCTGCTGGAGTACCAGCGCGACTGGTCACGTAAAGAGACCTACGACGCGGTGATGGACCTGGTACGCGAGCACAGCGGTGCCTACGGCATGGGCGTGGATTACGCCTACACCCTGGTTCACAAAGCCCCGGCCCGCAAGGCCTGATCCATTAACCCGATGCCGGAGCCGACCTGAAGGCGGCTCCGGCAGGAGAGAATCATGCGTAATGCCCTTATTCCTGCTTTAACGTCCCGCGTGCCGTTCCCGGCCGTTCGCTGGCTGGCGCTGTTAGCCCTCTGTTCCGCCTATATTCAGGGCGGCCTGGTCAAGCTGCTGGACTTCCCCGGCGCGATAGCCGAGATGCAGCATTTTGGTCTGTCACCGGCGGCACCGATGGCCGCTGCGGTGATTGTACTGGAACTGGGGGCATCACTGATGATCCTGAGCGGCCGCCTGCGCTGGCTGGGCGCACTGGCCCTGGCCCTGTTTACCGTTGCCGCGACCTTTATGGCTAACGCGTTCTGGCAGGTGCCGGTAGCGGAGCGCGGCATGGTCATGAACGGATTTTTTGAACATCTCGGACTGGCGGGTGCGCTGGTTTACGTCGCCTGCAATGATTTGAGGAACAGCAAATGACCACCAGTACGCAATCAGGGGCCTTCGCTCCGCTGAAACAGGGGCTGTTCGCCGCCATCTGGGCGGCAACCATCCTCGGCAATACCGGGAGCTTTATGCGCGATGTCGCCAGCTCCTGGCTGGTGACCGGGCTGTCTTCCAACCCGGCGGCCGTTGCCCTGATGCAGACCGCCGCGACCTTGCCGATCTTCCTGCTGGCGATCCCTGCCGGGGTGCTGTCGGATATCCTGGACCGCCGTCGCCTGCTGATTTTCGTGCAGCTGCTGCTGGCCAGCGTCAGCGGAACGCTGCTGATTTTGTCGCATAACAATATGCTGACCGTGGAATATCTGGTGGCGTTAACCTTTATCGGCGGGATTGGCGCCGCGCTGATGGGGCCAGCCTGGCAGGCAATTGTGCCGGAGCTGGTGCCGCGTCCGCAGCTGAAAAACGCCGTAGCGCTCAACTCGCTGGGGATCAACATTGCCCGTGCGGTTGGTCCGGCTGCCGGTGGTCTGCTGCTGGCGGCGCTGGGTGCCTGGGCGGCCTACGGTGCCGACGTGATGAGCTACGTGTTTGTTATTGCCGCGCTGATCTGGTGGAAGCGTCCGCATAAGGCACAGAACGAGCTGTCCGAACATTTCCTCGGCGCGTTCCGGGCGGGGATTCGATACGTGAAGGCCAGCCGCGAACTGCACCGCGTATTGTTACGGGCGGCTATCTACTTCTTCTTTGCCAGCGCAATCTGGGCGATGCTGCCGCTGGTGGCGCGTAACCTGCTGCAGGGCAGCGCCGGATTCTACGGCATTATGCTCGGCGCGGTGGGTACTGGTGCTATCGTCGGCGCGCTGATTATGCCTGCGCTGCGCCAGCGGATGAACGTTGACGGACTGATGCTGTTTTCCGCCGTGCTCTCTGCGCTGGTGATGGTGGTGATTGCTCTGCTGCCGGTGAAAGCGCTGGCGCTGCCGCTGATGATCCTGCTGGGTATCAGCTGGATCACCGCGCTGACCTCGCTGAACGGCGTGGCGCAGGCGGTACTGCCGGACTGGGTACGAGGCCGTGGACTGGCGGTCTACCTGATGATTTTCAACGGGGCGATGGCAGCGGGCAGCCTGGTCTGGGGCCTGGTGGGCCAGCAGATTGGCCTGGTGCCGACGCTGATTGTTGCCGCGCTGCTGCTGCTGATTTCCGCACTGCTCTGTCTGCGCCTGAAACTTCCAGCGGGTGAAGCGGATCTGCAACCTTCCGGGCACTGGGATGCACCCGAGCTGAGTGGTGAAGTGACTACCGATCGCGGCCCGGTGATGATTCAGATTGAGTACCAGGTCGCGGTGGAAGATCGTCCGGCGTTCCTGGCGGAAATTAAGAAGCTGTCGCTGACGCGCCGCCGTGACGGAGCCTATGCCTGGGGGATTGCGGAACACAGCCACGATAGCGGCACGCTGATGGAGTGGTTCCTGGTGGAGTCCTGGCACGAGCATCTGCGCCAGCACCAGCGGGTATCGAATGCCGATGCCGATTTACAGAGCAGCGTGACCCGCTTCCATCAGGGGGAGGATAAACCGAAGGTGCATCACTTTATTTCGCTTCACTGATGGGGTCGGCGGCAGGGTTAAGATGGGACTGGCGGATACGCAGCTCGCCATATCGCCACGGACCCTGCTCGTCAGCCGGAGAACCCAGTAGCCGGTTGAGCGCTTCGGCAATTTGCAGGTCGGAGCGCTGCGCCCAGGTGGTCAGATTCCAGGTGGTGGTTCGCGCTTCTTCCACGTCATCAAAGCCGACAATGCCGATGTGCAGGTCGGCATCATAATCCCGAATCGCCTGCATTGCCCCGAAAGCCAGCACGTCGTTCTCGCAAAACAGCGCATCAATCCGCGACTCAGCAGGCGTTACCCGTAAGTAATCACTCATGGCGCGATACGCGATTTCGCGGTCGTAGTGGTTACATTTCAACAGGATATCCAGCTTTTTCCCCGCCGCCTGTAGCACCGACTGATAGCCTTCCATACGCAGTAAATGGGTGGTTTCCGTGTTGCGGCCTTCCATATAACCAAAGCGTTGATAGCCCTGATCCAGCAGCAGCTGCCCCATCTCCCCGCCTGCTGCGAAACCGTCAATATTGACGACTTCCACATCAGCCGTATCGGTATTGCGACAGACGTGAACCGACGGCACCTGATGCACGCTTTCGGCGGTGAGGATCAGTTCATCGCTGAGGATGGTGGCGAGAAACAGCAGGCCATCCACCTGCAGCTGTCCGGCCATTTCCAGCACCGAACGATAGTTCTCCTGCGAATCGGTGTTCAGCAGCAGCATCATATAGCCGCGTTCGTTCAGCTGGTGGCTGACTTCACTGAGCATTTTGAGGGTATGCGGGTTGTTAAATTCATCGGTGACCACGCCGATAATATTGGTTTTACGCTGCTTCAGTCCTCTGGCCAGCAGGTTGGGGCGGAATCCCAGTCGGTTAGCGGCTTCCAGTACCTGTTCCCGCACTTTCGGTGAGATAGATGCGCCGTTTTTGAAGGCGCGCAGAACCGTCCATTTTGATACGCCCACCAGTTCGGCAACGTCGCTGGCGGTCGCTTTCTGCTGCTGCTTCTCTCTCACTTTGTTTTTCATCGTTTTATCTTCGTGGCCCTCAGATTACGAGCCACAGAATAAACAAATCCTCACCACGGAGACAGCACGCGCTGGTGATTGTGTTAGCTGCGTCGTTTCTTCGCTGGATAAATTGAGAACAATTATCGTTGCTACCGTTGGCAAAGTTTTGCCAACGGTAGCAAACTCCGGTAACATTTGATCTAAGTCACAAACAACAAACATTGCCGCATCATATTTTTAAATAAATTAACCAGACAGGTTCAAACCCACAACAAATGTAATGGGTTAGGGATGAGTGTTGCCTGCGTTCAGAGAATATGCCGCAGAAGGGGTGCAGAGGGGGGACGAAATCCGGGAATTAAGTATCTAAAATCAGATAATTAGAAAGAACACTACATTGTGCTGGGCAAAAGTTATTTTACCTATCTTCCTGAATGACTTTTTCTTAATGGAAAATATCTCATCATGAATAACAGTAGAAATATTGTGGTTACTATCATCGGGGCAGCATTGCTGCTGTTGGGCTTAGGCCTGGCTGCGGGCGGCGCGTACCTGATCTCCCTGGGCGGTTCCTGGTTCTATCTGCCTGCCGGTCTGGCGATGGCCGCCAGCGGTCTTGGCCTGATCCGCCAGAAAGGCTGGGCGTTGTATGTTGCCTGGGCACTGCTGATCGTCAGCCTGATCTGGGCATTCAGCGAAGTCGGTACCGACTTCTGGCAGCTGGTGCCGCGTACGGTCACCTTCCTGGTGGTGGCGCTGCTGGTGACGCTGAGTGCGCCAACCCTGCGTAAAGCCGACCTGGGCCGCGTGATTTCCTGCAAGCTGGCCGCCGGTGTTTCTGCGGTGCTGGCGATCGGTATCATCGCTATCTTTGCCGGTATGTTCCGCCCGCATCCTGAAGTGGAAGCCACCGCCGATAAAGTGCCGGTGCTGGATGAGAAAGCGGCCGATGACAGCGGCAACGACTGGACCGCCTACGGCCGTAACACCGGTGGGCAGCGCTTCGCACAGTTTGACCAGATCAACACCACTAACGTGAAAGATCTGAAAGTGGCGTGGACCTATCACACCGGCGATCTGGCGATTAACGGTGCCGAATACCAGACCACTCCGCTGAAAGTCGGCAACACCATGTATGTGTGTACGCCGCTGAATAAGGTGATTGCGCTGGACCCGGTGACGGGTAAAGAGAAGTGGCGCTTCGATCCGAAAATCGAAGAGACTTCCGGTAACAAGAACTGGAAACGCTGCCGTGGCGTGGCTTACACCGAGCTGAGCGAGGCGCCGCAGGACGGCACCCAGCCAGCGATTGCCGGTAACAAGCGCATTATCAGCACCACCAACGATGGCCGTATCTTCTCGCTGGATGCCGAAACCGGCAAGCTGGATGAGAGCTTCGGCGACAAAGGTTTCGTTAACCTGCTGAACGGCCTGGGCCCAACCGCGCACGGTTCTTACTACCTGACCTCTGCGCCGCTGGCTGCCGATGGCGTGGTGATGGTGGGCGGTAAGCTGAACGACAACCTGACCACCGGCGAAGCCTCCGGCGTGGTGCGCGGCTATGACTCACGCAGCGGTAAACTGCTGTGGGCATGGGATGCGTCACGCGGTGCGAAAGACAGCACCCCGCTGCCTGAAGGCGAAATCTATCCGATTGAAACTCCGAACTTCTGGGGCACGGCGGCCTACGATGCGAAGCTGGGCATTGCCTACTTCCCTACCGGCAACCAGACTCCGGACTTCTGGACCGGCAACCGCCATCCTTACTCTGACGAGTACAACGACTCCGTGGTGGCCGTTGAGCTGAAAACCGGTAAAGAAGTGTGGCACTTCCGCACTGCGAATCAGGACCAGTTCGACTACGACGTTTCTTCCCAGCCGATTCTGTACGATATGCCGGGCAAAGACGGCACCGTTACGCCGGTACTGATCCAGCTGACTAAACGTGGCCAGGTGTTTGTACTGGATCGCCGTACCGGTAAGCCGGTGGTGGAAGTGGAACAGCGCAAAGTGTCGACCGACGCGATGCCGGGCATGAAAGTGGCCGAAACCCAGCCGTACTCGGCGATTTCCGTGGGCACCAAGGCGCTGAAAGAGTCCGATATGTGGGGCGCATCAATCTTCGACCAGCTCTACTGCCGCGTGCAGTTTAAAGAGATGCGTTGGGAAGGCGAATTCACCCCGCTGTCCGATAAAAAACGTACGCTGATCTACCCGGGCTACTACGGTGGCTTTAACTGGGGCGGCGGTGCGATTGACGTTTCTACCGGTACGCTGATCGTTAACGATATCCGTATGGCGCAGTGGGGCCAGTTTATCAAGCGTGAAGATGCCGATGCTCGTGGCCTGCAGGCAACGACCGAAGGGGAATACTCCGAGCAGCTGGGCACCCCATGGGGCGTTGAGCGCGGCATGTTTATCTCTCCGCTGGGCGTACCGTGCTTCAAGCCGCCGTTCGGTTCGATGACCGCTATCGATCTGGCGACCGGTAAAACCCGCTGGCAGGTTCCAATGGGCACCATCAAGGATGCGCCAATCCACGGCGTCGCGCCGGGTCTGGATATCCCTCTGGGTATGCCAACCATGGGTGGTCCGCTGGTGACCAAAGGCGGCCTGACCTTCTTCCACGGTTCTCTGGACTACTACGTGCGCGCACTGGATAACAACACCGGTAAAGAGCTGTGGCGTGGTCGTCTGCCGGTTGGCGGACAGGGCGCACCGATGACCTATATCGGTGAAGACGGTAAGCAGTACATCGTGGTGGTTGCGGGTGGCGCAACCCGTACCGGAACCAACGACAACCGTGGCGATGACGTGATCGCTTACGCGCTGCCGTAACTTTCCGTAAAACGATCGAGCCGGGTTAAGCAGACGCTTAGCCCGGCTTTTTTTATGCCTGAAGGATTACAGCGAAGGGGCGTGCAGCAGCTGGAGACGGTTCAGATGACGCTATCAGAACGCAAAGCAGGAACAGCCCAGCGCACCCCAGAAGGCATTGTCATCCGAGACAGGCACCGTTGAGCGGCGCGCCACGTCGTGCGAGTGGCTGTGCACACCGCAGGGACCGCTGCACTGGTGCGGCTGCGAGGCGAAGGCGGCACGGCCGTTGGCCTGCGGCGGCGCACTGCGGTAGTGGCCGGGTACGGTGACCACGGGTGACCACTCCGGCAACACCGGCACCGGCGGCGGTGACAGCGGGGTGAAGCCGCCAGCGGCATAAACGATTTCGCCATCGACCACGGTCAGCACAGATTCAATCCCTTTAATCGCCTCTTCCGTCACGCTGAAGTAGTCCTGCGACAGAATGGCGAGGTCCGCCAGCTGGCCGACTTTGATCTGGCCTTTTTTGCCCTGCTCGCTGGAGAACCAGGAGCTGCCCTGGGTCCACAGCATCAGCGCGGTTTCACGATCCAGGCGGGCACTGTCGTCGTACATCGCCATGCCGCCCACGGTACGGCCGGAAACCAGCCAGTAAAGCGCGGTCCACGGATTGTAGCTGGCGACGCGGGTCGCGTCGGTGCCCAGACCTACCGGCACGCCGGCGTTGAGCATTTTGGCTACCGGCGGCGTGTGTTTCACCGCTTCTTTACCGTAGCGATCGGCGAAGTATTCGCCCTGGAACGCCATACGGTGCTGCACGGCGATACCGCCGCCGAGCGCCTTAACGCGATCGATGTTGGCTTCGGTAATGGTTTCCGCATGGTCAAAGAACCAGTGCAGGCCGTTAAACGGAATATCGCGGTTCACCTTCTCGAACACGTCCAGCATGCGGCTGATGGATTCGTTGTAGGTGGCGTGCAGGCGGAACGGCCAGCGGTGCTCAACCAGGTGGCGCACCACGCGCTCCAGCTCATCTTCCATCCCCGGTGCCAGGTCCGGACGCGGCTCAAGGAAATCCTCGAAGTCGGCGGCGGAGAACACCAGCATTTCACCAGCACCGTTGTGGCGATAGAAGTCGGTGCCCTGGCCCGGTTTCAGCATATCGGTCCACTTCTCGAAATCTTCCAGCTCGTGGCCGGGGCGCTGGGTAAACAGGTTATAGGCGATACGCACCGTCAGCTGCTTTTTCGCGTGCAGCTCGGAGATCACTTCGTAATCGTCCGGGTAGTTCTGGAAGCCGCCGCCCGCATCAATGGCGCTGGTCAGGCCCAGACGGTTCAACTCACGCATAAACTGGCGGGTGGAGTTCACCTGCTGGTCCAGCGGCAGCTTCGGCCCTTTTGCCAGCGTTGAATACAGCAGCATCGCATTCGGGCGGGCAATCAGCATGCCGGTCGGATTGCCGTTGCTGTCGCGCTGGATCTCGCCCCCCGGCGGGTTCGGCGTATCGCGGGTATAGCCCACCACGCGCAGGGCGGCGCGGTTCAGCAGGGCACGGTCGTAAAGGTGCAGAATAAATACCGGGGTGTCCGGTGCTGCTTCATTGATCTCGTCCAGTGTCGGCATGCGGCGCTCGGCAAATTGGAATTCGTTCCAGCCGCCCACTACACGCACCCACTGTGGGTTCGGGGTGCGCAGCGCCTGCTCTTTCAGCATCCGCAGCGCGTCGGCCAGCGACGGCACGCCTTCCCAGCGCAGTTCGAGGTTGTAGTTCAGGCCGCCGCGGATCAGGTGCAGGTGCGAGTCGTTCAGGCCCGGAATCCCGGTGTGGCCCTTCAGATCGACAACTTTGGTGTCGTGACCGGCAAACTGCATCACTTCCGCTTCGCTACCGACGGCGAGGAATTTGCCGTCTTTGATGGCCACGGCGGTCGCCAGCGGGTTTTCACGATCGACGGTGTGGAAATTGCCGTTGGTCAGGATCAATGAAGCACTATTCATCATTACTCTCCAGGTTCTGTTTCCCGCGCGGTGCGAGCCAGTTAGCTAATAAACGTGTTACCACCGGCATCCACATAAACACCACCAGGGCGACAACGGATGCGTCGTTAAGAAAATGTCCCCACAGCGTGCCTTTGGCCGCGGGCAGTACCGTTCCCCAAAACCACGGCACCAGATTGGTGGAGGGATAGATCACCGCCAGGGTGATGAGAAACTGCTTCCACTTTTTCGGCGCTTTGCGCTCCGGGGTTGGCGGGGTAAACCAGAATGCCGCGCCCGGCCGCAGTTCAATATGTTCCGGACCGCACAGCATGGCCGGTAGTTCGGCGATCAGCGCGTGGCGCTGGGTCGAGTTAATCCAGCGATAAAGATTATCCAGCGTGTCAAACCTGATCAGCACCGTATACGTTTGTTCCCCGTGAACCGGTCTTAAAATGTTAACGCCGAGGTGGCCGTCGAATAATGCCGCTTGCGGCATCACTTTTTCCAGCCACTGTTCATACTCCGGCTGCTTACCCGCCAGCAGACGGTGGGTGATGACCAGGGTTACGTGCTCAGGCTGATGTGGATAATCCATGTTACTCTCCTAAACGCCCCCGGATGCGAGCCGGGGGCCGGGGGATCAGGCTTTGCGGGCCGGGGCTTTGTGGACCATGGTGTAGGCGTAATCTACGCCCATGCCGTAGGCACCGCTGTGCTCGCGTACCAGGTCCATCACCGCGTCGTAGGTCTCTTTACGTGACCAGTCGCGCTGGTACTCCAGCAGCACCTGCTGCCAGGTCACCGGCACCGCACCGGCCTGCACCATGCGGTCGATGGAGCGCTCGTGGGCATCCACGCTGGTGCCGCCGGAGGTGTCGGTCACCACGTAGACTTCGAAGCCTTCTTTCAGCGCCATCAGCGCCGGGAAAGTCAGGCACACTTCGGTCCACAGGGCGGAGATAATCAGCTTTTTGCGGCCGGTGGCTTTCACCGCTTTGACGAAAGCTTCATCTTCCCAGGAGTTCATTGAGGTGCGTTCAATCGGCGTAGACTCCGGGTGAACCGCCAGCAGCTCCGGCCAGATGTAGCCGCTGAAGCTTTCGGTTTCAACCGAGGTATAAATAGTCGGCACGTTAAAAATTTTGCCTGCTTTGGCTAAAGCAACGGTGTTATTTTTAAGCTGCTGGCGATCGATATTGGCGACGCCGAAAGACATTTGTGGCTGGTGGTCGATGAAAATCAGGGTGGAGTTCTGTGGGTCCAGCAGGTCAAGTTTAGACATTTTTTAATCCTCGTTAAGTTGTTGGTTTGCAGTTCGTCTTGCGTGTTTAAACAATACGAGAGGCGAGCTTTGGTTGATAACGGAAAGAATTTAGGTTGTTGTTAAACAATTTTTGGGTTTGGGGAACACCATGCGATTAAACCTTGAAGCGCTGCTGATTCTGGATGCGCTGGACCGGCACGGCACCTTTGCCGCAGCGGCGGCCAGGCTGTTTAAAACGGCCTCCGCGCTGAGCTATACCGTGCAAAAAATGGAGAGTGACCTGAATATCACGCTGCTGGATCGCTCCGGCCATCGTGCGACATTCACGCCAACCGGCAGGCTGATGCTGGAGAAAGGACGCGTTTTATTACGGGCGGTTGGCGAACTTGAGCAGCAGGCGCAGTACGTGGAAAGCGGCTGGGAGAGCAAGCTGACCATCAGTCTGGATGCCTCGGTGCCGTTTTCACTGCTCTCCGGGCTGATTGATGAGTTTTACCAGCAGCACCAGCACACGCGGCTGATGTTCCGCCACGACGTGCTGGCCGGATGTTGGGAAGCGCTGAGCTACGGCGATGCCGATATTGTGTTTGGTGCCGTGCAGCAGCCCGCGCGCCATGCGGGCGTTGAGTGCGTGCCGATTGGCTGGCTGGAATATGTCTTTGCCATTGCGCCGGAGCATCCGCTGGCCGCGCTGCCTGAACCGCTGCTGCGCGATCAGATCCGCCAGTATCGTGCGGTGGTCGTGCGCGATAGCTCACGCCACGCTGAGGGGATGGATCTGAGGATTCTCGACGATCAGCCGATCCTCAGCGTGCACAGCTTCAGCGATAAGGTACAGGCGCAGGTGGCGGGGCTCGGCTGCGGCTATCTGCCGCGCTATCTGGCCGCACCGCATCTGGAAAGCGGCGCGCTGGTTGAGCGCCAGCTGGATAGCGAAACCCGCCGCGACCAGGCGTTTCTGGCGTGGAAGTCCAGCGCTACCGGCAATGCAGCGATGTGGTGGCGCGAGCGGCTACAAAACTTCAACGGCATTCACGAAGTGTACGTTCCGGCCTGACGGCTGGGCCTGACCGCCGTCGCCCGCCGTGCCGGTTAACGGCTCCGGCTCCCGGCCTGGGTAAAGCCCCGGCCGGGAGCGGATTATCTGCCGATATCCCTGTGTGCCGTATTTACCCAGCCCAGGGCCTTATCCAGAATTTCCCCATTCAGCCGCTTCCCCATCTTCCAGCCAAGTTCATGGCAGGCTTCCCACTGGTTTTCATCGAAGAACTGATCGCTGGTGGGCTGCTGTGGGAATGCGGGTTGCCTGTCGGCATAGCGTTCGGTGTCCAGCCCGAGGTTTTCAATCAGGTGCGGTTTCACTACGATCAGCGCGGCGTAATCTTCCTGGTCTGGGTAGACGATACGCGCCAGCATAAACGGAGCCGGATTCTCTCTTTTGTTCAGCAAGTCGGGCGTGGTGAACAGTGCCGACATCGTGGGCTCAACCGCATCACCATCAAGAAACTCAATGCGGGTGGCGTAATCGATGTGCGCCTTCCTGACCAGGTTTTCGATATCTTCATAGCCGTAGTCCGGGTCTGCGCCGCAGTCGGCCAGCACAATCAGCGGCACCCGGCGTTTCAGCAGGGCATACACGCCGGTATTATCAAAATGACCGCCGTCCGATACGTACCACAGGCTGCTGTTCATGCCGGGGAAAAAGGCCAGCATTTCACCGAGCAGCGCCCTGAGATGAGGGAATTTCTCCGGCTTAATTTCCCGCTTATGCCGATCCTGCTTTTCTGCCGTCGTGGCAATACGCTGATGCTTGCGGGCAAACAGATTTTCATTCCAGTAGCCCAGGCGAATTGCCGAAGTAAACAGCAGGGCGGCCGTGCCCGTGCGGGTGTTCGAACCCATCCCCGTACCCAGCGCCGCGCCGGAGATCGCCAGCCATTTCGATAAATGTTCCTCCTGCCAGTCCGTTGCCAGCGGCAGATGCGTGCCGGTTTCAATGCCCAGCGGGCTGAGCGTCAGCGCCATGCCTTTACGGTCGGCGTTAAAGTTACCGGTACGGTCATCGACGGTCTGGTTGATACAGCAGTTAATCAGGTGCAGCGGCCCGCCGTAGCGATGAGGATGATAGTCGCGCAGCAGCACGTCATCACCGGGCTGCACGTCGGTAATGCGCCACTTTTGATTTTCCCCTACCCGATCCCTTTCATAGGAGGAGAGCAGGGTTAACGGAAATCGCGCATCGGCGGTTTCCGGCCTGTTGGGGCGAAAATAGTTACCCACTGAGATATAAGCGCGTTCCAGCCTTGCGCGATATAAGTTGTGCATCGATGACAGATTCAGGACATCAACCCGCTTGCGGGTCAGCCAGAAATAGACCGCCATCAGCGCCAGGAAAAAAGCATCCATCAGCAGCGCCGGGTAGCCGGACGATTTTTCCGGGATATACAGCTCGGTGAGCAGGATCAGTAGCAGGGTTGACCAGGTCAGGAACAGTGCCAGTAAAAACAGGTAGCCGATCTGATTGATTATGCTTGCCACCGGCTTTTTCTTTATCGGGTTTCTGGCGGGGGCTTTTATCGCATGGCGCAGCAGCGAAATAGCGGGTGGCAGCAGGGCCAGCACGGTCAGGAAGATGAGAAAGTTCGCCCGGACTTTTATCCAGTAGCAGAATTCGGTGGCACCATAGAAAAACAGGCAGGCGAGTGCAGCGAGCAGCGCCACGGCCAGTTTTTTGGTGCGAATAAGCCGCTGCTCAGGAACAGAAAGTGTGGTGATTTTTAATGCACAGAAATCCTGCACCAGCTTAGTGGCCAGCGGCAGGCAGGAGAACAGCAGGACGACCGGACCCAGCCATATCGACTTATCACGATAAACCATATACGGGCTGAAATACCAGGCCAGCAGCAGTGCCAGGGTAACCAGGGGCACGGAAATCGTGGAGTAGTAATCCTGATAGCGGCCTTTTGCCGTGCTATCGCCCTTTCCACCGGCAGGCCGGATGATCCACCAGGCACAAATTTGCCACAGGGCACAGGCAAGCGGGATCAGCATCAGGCCGAGCCATGCCGGAGCCGCATCGCTGGCCGGGCTGAAACTGGTGAGCAGCAGGCCGGGAAAGAACATCAGCGCCGCAAGGAACAGTATCACCGTCGCGGCCTCAAAGTGCGAGGCCAGCAGGCCGCGTAGGGTGTAGGCCATCGCCTGTGAGACATCGCGAAATCCTGCCGGAGCAAGGTAGCGGCCATTATTTCGCAGCCACCAGAGTAAGAATGAGCGTTTTTCTGCCAGACCGGCTTCCACCGCTTCGGCTTTCTGATCTTCGTTATACAGCCGGCCGAGCATGCCGCCGAAATAACCACCGCCGGATACCGTGGAAAGAAAATCAAACCGGCGCAGCACCTTATTCGCCGCCAGCGCTCTTACCAGGCCGAGGCAGAAGGTAGCGCTGCGGATGCCGCCGCCGGAGAGCGCCAGCGCGCTGACAGGAAGATCGTTGCTGATATTCGCCTGCTGGCGTCTTTGCTGAATTAACGTGTTTTCGCCGCCGTTAATATCCCGATTGTTATTTTTTATCAGGGGATCGCTCATGATTGAAAGCTCCTGAAGGCGTTGTTGTGAGGCGTGTGGCCCGGCATTACACAATAGGAAGCGGGGTGAAAAAATGACAGCGGATTGTGCGAGGAATGAGCGTATTTAAGAAAAAAGGGGATAACTCATCCCTGTCTCGTGAGGCTGAAGGCAAGTCATATTTGATACGGTATTTCACCGCTGGCAAAGCATCATAGCGTCTGATACCCCGGCCACTCGGACCGGGGTGGGAGATTGTGTTTATTTCACTTCACTTAACGCCCCGGCAATCTGCTTAAAGCGCGCAAAGCGTTTTCTCAGCATCGCGTGTTTAGCCGGGTTTGGCTCCAGGCGAAGGGTGGGCGGCTGGCAGTGCTTCATTGCCGTCTGGAAATCAGGGTATTCACCCGCGCCCACCGCGGCACAGATCGCGGCAGCGCGGCAGCCGGACTGCTTCACGTCGACGATTTCCAGCGGCAGGTTGCTGGCGTCGCAGAACATCTGCATCCAGATATCCGAGTGCGTTGGCCCACCGGTAAAGCGGATGATATCGCTGCCCGCGCTGAGGTCCTGCACACGGTCCTGATGCAGCAGATGCGAGAAGACGATGCCCTGATAAATGGCGTAGACCATATCTTCCCGGCTGTGGTGGCCGCTTAAGCCAAGGAAGCCGCCGTGCAGGCTGTCGTGGAAGTTGGAGCCGTACAGCCACGGATAAAACAGGATGTTGAGATCCTTCTCGTAGCCGTTTTTCGCCCACTGGTTAAGCTGGTGATAGCTGTCCGGCAGATCCGGGAAGAACTGCTGCACAAACCAGGCGAGGTTGCTGGCCGAGGTCGGGCTGCCTTCATGAACAAAGAAAGTGCCGGGAATGCAGTATTTCCCCCACACGTAGGGATAGTCAGAGGGTTCAATACGGTCGAAAACGCGGGTGGCGATGCTCCAGGTGCCCGCCACGGCGCTGAGGCAGGAACTGTCGTGCACGCCCGAGGCCAGCGCCGCGCCGACAACGTCAAACAGCCCGCCGAACACCGGCGTTCCGGCTTTTAAACCGCACAGCGCGGCGGCCTGTTCGGTGACGTATCCGGCGCATTCGGCGGAACCGATCACCGGCGGCGCTTTCTCTGTCATCTCGGCAATGCCGAAGATGTTAAACAGCGTCGGGTCGAATGCCCCCTGCTGCTGGTTAAACAAATTGCTGCCGGAGATATTGGTTTCTTCGCAGGCGAACTCGCCAGTCAGGCAGTAGCGGATATAGTCGTGGACCATCAGAATATAGCCCGCGCGCTGATAGCTGTCCGGCTCATGCTCCTTCAGCCAGCCGAGCAGCGCCGCCGGATGCGACGGCCATAGCTGTTGCAGGCTGCGGCTGTATGCTTCGGCGTCGCGGCCTTCACTTTTCCAGCGGCTGACCAGCGGCTGCGCGCGTGAGTCGGAGGAGACGATGCCGTTACGTACCGGCTGGCCCTGCTTATCCACCAGGTACAGACCCTTACCGTGGGCGGAAAAGCTCACGCCGTGAATCGCCTCTGCCGCAATACCGCTGTCGTTCAGCACCTGGCGAATCACCTGGCTAGTGGCGGACCACAGCTCGGCCATATCGCGCTCGCAGAACCCCATCTGTTCACTGAGCAGCGGGACCGCCAGCTCAACGACTTTGATCTCCTGGCCGTCGGCGGTGTAAATCCCCGCTTTGGTTACCGTCCCGCCTAAATCAACGCCCATAAAGTAGTGGCTCATACTGCCTCCGGGCTGAGCAGCGCGCTACGGGTTTCACCCCAGCCTGCTGCGGCCATTTTGTCTTCAATCCACTGACGGGCGCGAATGATTTCCAGCAGCGGCTCGTCGGCTTTTTCCGTCCACATTTCAATCAGGAAGGTGCCGCGATAGTTCAGGCGGCGCAGGGTTTTAAAGAACTGGACGAAATCAACGCAGCCCTCACCAAACGGCACATCGCGGAACTGGCCCGGCGAGTCCGGCGTGACCGGCAGCGTATCTTTCAGGTGGATAGCCGCAATGCGATCGATACCGCCGGTCAGCTCGCTGTCCACCTCATTTCCCCAGGCGCTGAGGTTGCCGATATCGGGATAGACGGTGAACCACGGTGAGTTAATTTTCGCATTCAGCGCCTGCCACTTGCTGATGGAGTTCATAAACGGCGTGTCCATAATTTCCACCGCGCACATCACCTGCGCCCCGGCGGCCAGCTCAACGGCCCAGGCCACGGAGTCGTCAAAGCGGGCGATAGTGTCGTCGTCCTGCGGTTCGTAATAGACATCGTAGCCGGCCAGCTGAATGGTACGGATGCCCAGATCCTGCGCCAGCCGCACCGCTTTTTCCATAATGGCATACGCCTGCTGGCGGGTCTGCGCGTCGCGGCTGCCGAACGGGAAGCGGCGGTGTGCCGACAGGCACAGAGTAGGGATGCGCACGCCGGTCTGCTGAATCGCCTGGATGATCTCCATGCGCTCTGCCTGCGTCCAGTCCAGTCGTGCCAGGCGTTCATCGCTTTCATCCACCGACATCTCGACGAAATCAAACCCGCAGGATTTCGCCACGGCCAGCTTCTCCACCCAACTGGTCCCTTTCGGCAGCGCCTTCTCGTAAATCCCTAATGGATGCTTACGCATTATCTTTCCCCACGTGTTGCCAGCAGCTGCTGGTGCTTTTTCCGGTTCAGCTTCATCGCCCGCTGCGCCTGCCATTTGTTTTTAAAGAATTTGAACGCCAGGGCGAAAATCAGCGTGATGCCCCATACCGCCAGATTGAAGTGCAGGCTGACCCCCGCCAGGCTCAGCCCGGTGGCGATCACCTGCAGCACCAGCAGCGCGCAGAAGACGTGGATCACTTTGCCCACGCCGCCGAACGGGTCGGTCCCGCCCAGCACAATCGCCAGCACCGTCAGCAGCAGATACGAGTCGCCATAGCCCATGCGCGCCGAGTTAAAGCGGGCCATCATGATCAGCCCCGCCAGAACGCACAGCAGGCTGGAAGTGGCGTAAATCGCCATCATGATGCGGTCGGTGCGGATGCCGCTGAACCAGGTGGCGTTGATGTTGCTGCCGCACATATAGATATTTTTGCCGAGGCGCGTTCTGCCCAGTAGCAGGGCTAAAAATACGGTGGCGACGATAAAGATAATCAGCGGAACCGGGACTCCCCAGACCACTTCCGATCCCATACTGCGCACGATTGGCGGCATGCCGCTCAGCGCCGCGCCTTTGGTCAGGTACACCCCAATGCCGCTGATAATGGTCATGCTACCGAGGGTCACCAGAATCGGGTGCGCACCCACGCGGGAAATCATCAGCCCGGTCAGTACGCCAATCAGCACCGCAATCACTGCTGCACCCAGCAGCGCCAGCACCAGCCACATCAGCTGCACGCCAACGCTGGCATCAACCGGAACGTAGTGGATCAGCAGCCAGGCCATAAACAGGCTGGTGAGGTTGGCCGTGCCGATAATCGACAGATTCAGGCCACCGCTCAGCATCGGTACAAACATCGCAAAGGTCAGCAGGCCGAGTTCCGGCAGCTGAAACGCAATGCTCAGAAACGTGTTTTCGGTTAGAAAGCGGCCCGGCATCGCCAGTGAAAAGGCCACCGTGGCAATCAGGCAGATACCGAGCAGCCCGGTGCTGGTGCCGTCCAGAGGTAAAAACGATCTCTTGTTCATTAAACTGTCTCCGTCAGACGAAGCCGACATCGGTTTCTTTGCGTTTCTTGTAGTGGGTGACGCAGATCGCGGCGACGATAACGACGCCAATCACGATGTTGACGAAATAGCTGGAAACGCCGATCAGGTTCAGGCCGTTTTTCAGAATGCCGATCAGGAATACGCCCATCAGCGTGCCAATCACCGAACCTCTGCCGCCGGAGAGGCTGGCACCGCCGAGCACTGCCGCCGCCAGCACATCCAGCTCGCCGCCGACCAGCGCGTTAGGCACCACTTCGCTCATGCGGTACGCCTGCAGCATGCCGCCAATCGCCGCCGCCGCGCCTAAATAGCCGTAGGCAAACAGATAGATAACGGAGACGCGGATGCCGATACGACGAGCGGATTCGTTGCTGCCGCCGACGGCGTAGAGCTGCCGACCGATATGGGTTTTATTCAGCAGCAGCCAGGTCAGCAGCGCCATGCCCAGCATCACCACCACCGGCAGGCCCACCTGATAGCTTTCGCCGCCGTATTCGAAGGGCAGGATAGTACGCTGGCTGATCCACCAGTCGGGCAGGTCGTAAATGCTGTGGCCGTTGGTAATCCACATCAGCATGCCGAACAGCAGCGACTGCATACTGATGGTGATAATGATCGAGACGATATTGAGGTAGTAGATCAGCACGGCGTTAATCAGTCCGAAGACCACACCGCAGACAATCGCCAGCACGATACACAGCAGCGGGCTGGCAATCACATCGTTGAGCAACAGCGAGGCAATAAAATACTGTGCGACAGAAGCCACGGCGGCGAAGGAAATATCAATGCCGCCGGTCACCAGCACCACAAATAAACCCAGCGCGAAAATCCCGGTTACGGCATAGCTTTCGGTCAAATCCAGCAGGTTCTGGATCGACAAAAACTCGCTGCTTAAGGTGGAAAACAGCACCAGCATTATTGCGATAACCCAGCCCAGCCAGCCTTCGACCGAACGTGGCATTTTAAAAATGTTAGCCATTGATGGCCTCCGCGAGTTGATGTTCGCTCAGCGTTGAAGGAATTAACTCGTTAACGATTTTTCCCTGCTTCATATGCAGCACGCGATCGCAGTTGTAATAGGCTTCCGGGGCTTCATCGGTAATTAACAGCACCGAAATACCCACGCCGGACAGGCGATGGATCAGCTTGTAGATACTGTCTTTGGCACCGATGTCTACGCCGACGGTGGGCGCATCAAGAATCAACACTTTTGGTCGGGTGAGTATCCATTTCGCCAGCACCACCTTTTGCTGGTTGCCGCCGGAAAGGGTTGAAAGCGGGTTATCCGGGTTGGTCACCTTGATATCCAGATCTTTGATCCACTCCTGCACCAGCGCGTCTTTACGCTGTTCATCGATCATGTGCCACGGCGTTTTGATCTCATCGAGAATGGAAATCACCATGTTGTCGGCAACCGACTGCGGCAGAATGGCACCCAGCGTCAGACGGTCTTCTGAAACATAGGCAATGCCCATTTCCCGTGCCTGAGTGTTGTCTTTGATCCGGACCTTTTTACCGTCCAGCAGGATCTCACCGCTATCGGGGTGGGTGATACCAAACAGGCTCAGTGCCAGTTCGGTGCGGCCGGAGCCCAGCAGGCCGCACAGGCCCAGTACTTCGCCGCGATGCAGCTGTAAGGAGATATCGTCAAACTGCCCTTTGCGGCTGAGGTGATTCAGCTCCAGCACCACCTTACCCAGCTCGGCGTTTGGCAACTTCTGCTGGTGCTCAATAACTAATCCTGTCATCAGCTCGGTGATTTTGCCGGTAGAGAGCGCGGCGGCGTCCCAGGTGCCGATCTTCTCGCCGTCGCGGATCACGGTAATACGGTCGGAAATCTCTTTCACTTCATCCAGACGGTGGCTGACGAAGACCACGGTGATGTTTTTATCCCGCAGGTAGTTCACCGTGCGCAGCAGCTGGTTCACTTCGGTGCGCGTCAGTGAAGCGGTTGGCTCGTCCATAATCACCAGCCGGGCGTCCGCAACCAGCGCGCGGCAGATGGCGATCTGCTGGCGTTGGGCTATGGGAAGATGCTGCACCAGCGCATCCGGATCGATATTGAACGCCAGCTCGTTGAGGATCTGCTGTGCTTTTTCTTTCAGTTTTTTCTGCTTAAACCAGCCGAAATAGCCCTTAAGGTTGTATTCGAAGGCAATGTTCTCGGCGACGGTCAGATTCGGGAACAGCGACAGGTCCTGATAAATCACCTGAATGCCTAAAGCCCTGGCGCGATCGGGCGTCAGGCGTGCATGGGTTTTGTCGTCGATGATGATTTCGCTACCGGCATCGGGCGCGTAGACGCCGCTGATGGTTTTAATCAGCGTACTTTTACCGCAGCCGTTGGCCCCGGCCAGGCAGTGGACTTCGCCCTGGTTTAAGGTCAGCGTGATGTTTTTTAATGCCTGATGGCCGCCAAAGCTTTTTGACAGCGCGTTCAGCGTGATCAGCGCGGCGGCATTATCGACATTGTTATTATTAAGCATCGTTCTTGCCCTGGTGTTAGACGTGAATAAAGCCGGAGCGCAATGGCTCCGGCGATACGGCTCAGGGTCAGAGGCCCAGTTTCACCAGACGTTTGGTGTTTTCCACATCCAGTTTTTCCGGGTTATCGCTGAGGATGGTGTTGCCTTTGATTTTGATTTCGCCCATGTCGCCCAGTTTGACGCCGTCTTTGATCGGTTCACCGTTCATCATCGCGGTCGCCACCTGTACAAAGACCTTGCCGGCGGTCATTGGGTTAGAGATATAGCCGCCATCGATCGCGCCTTTCTCCAGCAGCTTGATGCCCTGGCCCGGGGTAAACGTACCAAAGACGCAGATATCATTGTTTTTCTTACGCTTGTCGATCGCGCGGCCTGCGCCGATTGGGCCCTGCGAACCGAAGGACATAATGCCTTTCAGATCTTTGTGTTTGGACATCAGGTCATTGGCGGTGCGCATGGAGTCATCTACCGATTCGGCAACGCCAAAACGGTCTTCAACCAGCTGCATTTTCGGGTAGTGTTCTTTCTGATAGGCGATGGCCGCGTTGGCCCAGTCGTTTACCAGCGGAACGGTCAGGCTACCCACGAACATGGCATATTTGCCTTCTTCACCCATGCAGGCGGCCATATCTTTCATATGGTTAGCGCCCATAGTTTGGGTATCGAGCAGTTCAAAGTCCCAGTCCGCATTGGCCTGCGCCGGTGATTCGTGGGTAATCACCTTGATGCCCGCTTCCTGCGCGCGTTTCAGCACCGGCTCCAGCACTTTGGCATCGTTTGGCACTACGCCAATGACATCCACTTTCTTGGCGATCAAATCTTCAATGGCGCGCACCTGCTCGGCCGGGTCGGCGGTGGTTGGCCCCACCTGCCAGGCGTTCACGCCCAGGGCTTTACCTTCTTCTTTAATCCCCTGTTCCATCACGTTAAACCAGGGAATTCCCCCCACTTTCACCACCACGCCCATAGTAAAAGGTTTGTTGGCTTTTTGAGGGACCGCTGCGTCATCAGCCAGGGTGGAAAATGAAGCGATCAGTGAGGCGATTACACAGGGTAAGAGTAATTTTTTCATTATTAGATCCTCAGAAGGTTATTTTAATTATCATGGTTGCCGAATAGTGCATTATTCGGTTTGTATCCCCTTCGCCATTACACCACGCGTTGTTAAATAAAATGAGCGGCAACGGATAACGCAAAGCATGCATTAATCCGCTTTAGCCATTGAATAAAACAATGGTGATGGTGTATTTCGGTTCCGGTTATTTATTGCAACTTTCACTGGTATTGACGGTAATAAAATCGTTCTGGCTTATTGCGCCAGAACGGGCGGATTTTATCTTCGCTAAAAAATTACTTGTCGACTTCAATTACACTAAATTCAGGGCTGTCTCCCCAGTTTCTTTCTTCAGCCACTTTATTGGTGATTAAAATATCAATGTCATCGAGCATGCAAATCTTACAAAACGCGAACTGATCGAATTTGCTGGAGTCGGCCAGCAGAATTTTTTTGCCGGAAACCTGTAGCATTACCTGCTTTAAGCGGGCGTTAATTTCACTGCCGTCGCGGATGCCATTTTCCAGATTCAGCCCCTGGCAGGAAAAAAAGAAGGTATTGATCTGAAAGTTACGAATCGCGCTTTCTGCCACCGGGCCGTGGAAATCGTCGTGGCGCTCCGAGTATTCACCGCCGCAGCCGATGATACGTACCTTATCGCGGCAGGCCAGCGCCTGGATGATTTTGACCGAGTTGGTTACGACGGTGATATCAATATCCGGGATCTGTCGTGCGAGGAACCAGCAGGTGCTGCTGTTATCCAGCAGGATGCAGTCGCCGGGCTGAATAAACTGCAGCGCAGCCTTGGCCAGTTTCATCTTAATATCGGGGTGTTCTTCCGTTCTTTTGCGTAGCGATTCTGCCCGATCGATAGTATCCGCTTTATAGAAAGCGTCCTGCACGGGGCGGGTGCGGTCGTCATAGTCATCAAGCGACACTGCGCCGCCAAAGCTGCGGATCAGTTTCTTGTTACGTTCCAGCAGATTTAAATCTCTGCGGATGGTTTCCTGCGAAACGCTGCACATAGTCGACAGTTCAGCAACCAGCGCGGAGCCATTTTGTTGCACATAGCTACAAATCATCTTGTAACGCTCAGCCTGTAACATAAATAGCCCGATTCCATTGCTTATCACATGGCCTAATATTCATACTTTTCAGTTTTTTTTAAAGTGACTGATTTCAAGAAACCCGTTAGCTAGTTTTTCCATATGTCTTAATGTGATAAAAATCACTATTAAGTGATGATTGTGATGTGCATTATGCATTTTAATGTGATTTTCATCACGTAAAAATGGGCGTTATTGCAGATAAAAAATCATCAACAGCTTTAAATCAACATAAACGGTCTAGTTGTAAATGCCCATTTATGACCGAATGCGACCGTTTGTATTTGTTTGGCGACTTTTGCCATTCTCACAGGCTTTTCGCAGCAAAGTATTAGACGTAACGTAATAACCCATCCATTCCCTTATTAATTGATGAAATAGATATTTGCAGAGCCTTGGTTGTTATCTGCAAATAAATTATTTATTACGCGAGGTTAAATATGCTGCAGAAATTAAAACAACAGGTATTTGAAGCAAACCTATTATTACCCGCCCACAAGCTGGTTACCTTTACCTGGGGAAACGTCAGCGGAATCGATCGTGAACGCGGTCTGGTAGTGATTAAACCTTCCGGCGTGGATTATAAAGATATGCAGCCGGAGGATATGGTGGTGGTCGATCTGCAAACCGGTAAAGTGGTGGAGGGGGATAAAAAACCGTCTTCCGATACCGCGACGCATCTGGTGCTGTATCGTGCCTTTGAACATATCGGTGGTGTGGTGCACACCCACTCGCGCCACGCGACGATCTGGGCGCAGGCCGGTCAGCCGCTGAAGGCGCTGGGCACCACTCACGCCGATTATTTCTATGGCACGATCCCCTGCACCCGGCTGATGCGCGATGAGGAAATTAACGGTCAGTATGAGCACGAAACCGGGAATGTCATTGTGGAAACGGTAAATCAGCAGGGGATTAGCGCGAAGGATATCCCTGCGGTGCTGGTCAACGGCCACGGTCCCTTTGCCTGGGGCACCGATGCGGATAACGCCGTGCATAATGCCGTAGTGCTGGAAGAGATCGCTTATATGAATCTGTTCACCCGTCAGCTACAGCCCGGCGTTGACAGTATGCAGCAGACGCTGCTGGATAAACACTTCCTGCGTAAGCACGGGGCGAATGCGTATTACGGGCAGTAAATATCTTTTTCAGAGATAATGCCTCACTGATTCTGGCATTGCAGCATAGTGCAACATAGCGCAGCCATGCCAGGTCGGGGCTGGATTGAACCCCTGCTGAGTTTTTAGCTCCAATAGCGGTGACTAAATGTTGCTGTCACTGATTTTTATATTTCGGGCTTTATCAAGCCATGCTCTATCCCAAAACGTACGGCATGTCGTGCATTTGTTACACCCATTTTTTTGACAATGTTCGACATGTGAAATTTGACCGTGCGTAATTTGATCCCCAGAATAATACTGGTTTCCTGATAGGTTTTACCCATGCTGTACCAGTAAAGAACTTCATTTTCTCTCTTTGTGAAAACGGTTTTCTTATCTATTTTATTCATGTTTTCCGTTGGTGGATAGGTAAGAGCAAGATATGTTTCATGTATGGATGCGAGAAGCAATGAAATATCTCCCCTTTTTTGAGTTAATTTATTAACTATCTCAGGTTTACTTCCCCGACTGGTAATGAAAGTTAACGTCGCGAGGTTATTATTAAAGTCATGAACAACAAAAGTATTTCCTTTAATCAAATTAAATTCTTCAGCCTGATCAAACAACCCGGTGTAATGATATCCGGAGTTAATTATCAGACTTTTATCCCACTCAAAAGGCGTTAATCTGGTGCGTGCAGTGATAACAACCGGATCGGTGAAGTATAATCTTTTTTCCTTATAAAACATGACCCATTCATCCGGATAGTTTGTTACGTAAAAATTTAATGACATATTACTCTTTGACAGAACAACATAAGCCCACGTCAACTCACTAAAATCACCCAATGCATCTTCAACATAATTCTTTATAAATAACTCAATGTCTTTATCGCTTTTCATCGGGTATTTTTAGCCTTGATAGCAAGAGATTTATGAACGCTATTATATAATAAAGATTTTTTACTTGTGGTTATTTTTATTCTTGTTATCCATCATTTTTCACAGGTACAGGTAGAAAGTACAGTCGAAAGACTGTCCTTTTGTACAGATTATCTTTTTTGGTGAAGTGTGTTACTGTTCTGGCGGGTTTAGTATAACAATTATTTTAATTTTTTTTAGTTTTTCAGCGTCATGCATCAGGGAAGTTTAATTTTAGAATAATGATAGTGTGAAATAAGGAGGTATTTTTATTTCCGTGTTTTTATACATTCTTCGAATGGCCGTTTTCTTAAACTTCTATCATTGTTAATGGTTTATAATCAATGGGTTATAGATTCTACACTATTAATTTCAAACTCGCTAAGAAACACCTGCAGAACGACCTGCAGGTGTTTTTTTAATATCAGAACAGTGCTTAACGCATAGTCACAAATTCTTCCGCGCCGGTCGGGTGGATCGCAACGGTGTTATCGAAGTCTTTCTTGGTGGCCCCCATTTTCAGTGCTACCGCAAAGCCCTGTAACATTTCGTCCATGCCGTAGCCGATGCCGTGAATGCCGACAATCTTCTCATCGGCACCGACGCAAACCAGCTTCATCCGGCAAGGCTGGCGGTGCTGAGTGACGGCGGTGTACATCGCCGTGAAGGCCGATTTGTACACTTTGACCTGGTCATCGCCAAACTTCTCGCGCGCTTCCGGCTCGGTCAGGCCTACGGTGCCGATCGGCGGGTGGCTGAACACGACGGTTGGCACGTTGCTGTAGTCCAGATGCTCGTCCGGTTTGTTGTTGAACAGGCGCTCGGACAGGCGGCGACCGGCGGCAACCGCCACCGGAGTCAGCTCTACCGCACCGGTGTTATCGCCCACTGCGTAGATGCCTTTCACGTTGGTATTCTGGAACTTATCAACGTTGATATAGCCTTTGTCGTTCAGCGCAACGCCGGTGACGTCCAGGTTCAGATTGTCGGTCATCGGCTCGCGGCCAATCGCCCAGATCAGGCAATCAACGGTCTGCTCTTTGCCATTTTCCAGCAGCAGGGTCAGGCTACCGTCAGCATTCTTCACCACCGCTTTTGGAATAGATTCGGTGTGCAGCGTCGGGCCTTCGGTGTTGATCACTTCCAGCAGCGTATCGACGATCAGCGGATCGAAGGTACGCAGCGGCGCGTGCTTACGAACGAACAGGTGGGTTTCAGAACCCAGTGCGTTCAGCACGCCGGCAATTTCAACCGCAATATAGCCTGCGCCGACGACGGCAGTGCGTTTCGGCAGCGCCTGTAACTCAAAGAAGCCGTCGGAGTTGATGCCGTACTCGGCACCCGGAATGTTCGGTTGAACCGGGCGACCGCCGGTAGCAATCAGAATATGGTCAGCGGTAATCTTTTCGCCGTTCACTTCCACGGTGTGCGCATCAACAAAACGCGCAAAGCCTTTGATCACATCGACGTTGTTTTTACCCAGCACGTTATCGTATGAGGTGTGGATACGATCGATATAGGCGCTGCGGTTCTTCAGCAACACGTCCCAGTTATGCTGGTTAACGGTGGTGTCGAAGCCGTAGTCCGGGCCGTATTGATGGATGGCTTCGGCAATCTGTGCGGCATGCCACATTACTTTCTTCGGTACGCAACCCACGTTCACGCAGGTGCCGCCAAGATCTTTCGCTTCGATCAGCGCACATTTCTGTCCGTACATGGCCGCACGGTTGATGGAGGCGATACCGCCGCTGCCGCCGCCGATGGCGAGATAGTCATAATGTTTGGTCATCGAATCTTCCAGTTCAGTAAGTGAGTTATTTTTCTGGGCATAAGTGTAACGCCACTCGGCCAAATGCCGCAAAGATTGCGTCTATGATTGCGATAGGGCGGAGGCACCGAGCCGAACGATGCCTCTGCCATTTCACCTCTGGGCCATGACTGTATCGCGCAGGAACCGATCCAGCTTTGTCGCATCGCGCCTTTCACTGTCGGCCAGCGGTGGGCGATCCTGCTGCTCCAGTTGGCTGCGGATAAAGGCGTGCAGGTAAGGGCGGCGCGGGCCATATTCCGCCTCATTCGCGCTGCGTTTCATCACCAGCAGCGATTCTATCTCGGCCAGCAGTTTCGGCTCGGTCACCGTGCCCGCGACCAGTTTGTCGAACCGCATAGGCGGGGTTCCCAGACCGGCTTCGATCCACATCACGGCGAGCAGTGGACGCAGCACGTAGAAATATTTCTTGAGTCGTATCTGCTCCCCTTGCAGATAGCCGCGAAAATTTTTTCTCGCCATCGACAGGTAATGGTAGCGCGCACGTCGATCGCTACAATAGTCGCGGGCCAGCGCCTGTAGCGCACTGCTGCTTTCGGTATGCTGGCGATAAACGATCGGCGAGTCCAGCCACTCCATCAGCGTGGGGTTAGCGGCCTGCATCAGGCCAAGCGTTTTACGTAACTCCCAGCCGCACACATCCAGCTCGTCATCTATCGGCATTTCGATCACATCGCGCGGCGGCATTACCCGCAGATACCATTCCGGCTGATGTACATAGATGAAGCGCACATCATAATCGCTGTCCGGTGAGGCAAAACCCCAGCCACGGCTGCCCGATTCGCAGGCGTACAGGATTCGCACCCCGTGCTTTGCTTCCGTTTCTTCCAGCGTTGCCAATATTCTGCTGCGCATTTCGCTGCTTATCGTCTGTTCCATCATTCACTCCTTATCCTTTTACGCACACCACCTGGCGCAGGGTGTGGACAATTTCTACCAGCGAGGCCTGGGCGGCCATCACCGCGTCGATATCTTTGTAGGCCATCGGGATTTCATCGATGACGTTACTGTCTTTACGGCACTCAACGTGTGCCGTTGCGCGCTGCTGGTCGGCTACGGTGAAACGGTTTTTCGCCTCGGTACGGCTCATCACGCGCCCGGCGCCGTGGCTGCATGAGCAGAAGCTCTCTTCATTGCCCAGCCCGCGCACGATAAAGCTTTTTGCCCCCATCGAGCCGGGAATAATCCCCATTTCGCCTTTGCGCGCGGAAACAGCACCTTTACGCGTGATCAGCACCTCTTCGCCGAAATGCTGTTCGCGCTGCACATAGTTGTGGTGGCAGTTAACCGCCTGTTCCTCGGCGATAAACGGTTTGGTTACCGCCTGCGCCAGCGCCGCCAGCGTCTGCTGCATCATCACCATGCGGTTGTGGCGGGCGTAGTCCTGTGCCCATTCCACCGCCTGCATATAGTCATCAAAATGCGCGCTGCCTTCGGCAAAATAGGCCAGATCGCGGTCCGGCAGGTTGGCGATGTGCTGGCGCATATCCTGCTGTGCCAGAGTAATAAACAGGTTGCCGATGGCATTGCCAACGCCGCGCGACCCGCTGTGCAGCATCACCCATACCCGCTCGGCTTCATCCAGGCAGAGCTCGATAAAGTGATTACCTGTACCGAGCGTGCCGAGATGCTGGTAGTTATTGGTTTTCAGCAGTGCAGGGTACTTATCCGTAATACGTTTGAAGCCCTGTTCCAGCGCCTGCCAGTGGTTATCAACAACGCCAGGTGGATTCTGCCACGCCCCGCGATCCCGGCCCGACCGTCCGCTGCTGCGGCCGTGAGGCACCGCCCGTTCAATTGCGCTGCGAATGCCGAGCAGATTATCCGGCAGATCGGCGGCCGTTAGCGAGGTACGCACGGCAATCATGCCGCAGCCAATATCCACGCCGACCGCTGCCGGGATAATCGCCCCTTTGGTCGGTATCACGCTGCCAATCGTGGAGCCTTTTCCGACATGAACGTCCGGCATCACTGCCAGATGTTTAAAGATAAACGGCATTTTGGCGGTATTCAGCAGCTGCTGCTGTGCTTTCGGATCGACCGGTACGCCATGCGTCCACATTTTTACCGCAGCGCCGTCGGGGTTCTGCAACGGCTGCCATTCATTTGCCATCTGTTATTCCTTTTGCTTAAAGTGGGTGACGAACCACTATTGCCAGAAGCGTGCCATTGCGGGGTTTAGCCGTGAATTTATTTTTAACTTTATGAAATATAGGGTTTTTAAAAAAATATTTTTGATGATCGATATTGATGCCGCAAGTTAGATTATTATCTTTTTATCTCGCTTTTTATATTTAAGGATAAACATGAAGCGTCGGGTTGTGATTGGCATGCTGGGCACCACGCTGGATAAACGCGGGAAACGCCATAACCGCTGGAACAAATGGCGGCCCACCGTCGGTCTTTGTATGCAGCCGGGTTTTGCCATTGACCGACTGGAGCTGCTGCACGGCGACAACAGCCTGCAGCTGGCCGGGCAGGTGGTGGAAGATGTCGCCCAGGTGTCACCGTCAACGCAGGTTCAGCTCAACGAAATCGTGCTCCGCGATCCCTGGGATTTTGAAGAGGTTTACGGCGCACTGCTTGAGTTTGCCAGCCGCTATACGTTTGATACGGAAAATGAAGAGTATCTGGTCCACATTACGACCGGGACGCACGTGGTGCAGATCTGCTGGTTCCTGCTCACGGAAGCGCGCTATCTGCCCGCTCGCCTGCTGCAAACCGGACCGGGCCAGAACGAGGGGGAACCCAAACCGGCAGGGGCTTATTCGATTATCGATCTGGATCTGCGCCGTTATGCCACGCTGACCAGCCGTTTTATGCGTGAACAGGCCGCATCGGTTTCGCTGTTGAAGGGCGGTATTGCCACGCGAAACACCACCTTCAACGCGCTTATCGAACAGATTGAACGGGTGGCGCTGCGTTCCACGGCTCCCATTCTGCTTACCGGCCCCACCGGGGCGGGCAAATCGTTTCTGGCCGAGCGCATCTGGCAGCTACGCCAGTCGCGGCATCGGGTCAAGGGTAGGCTGGTCGCCGTTAACTGCGCCACTCTGCGCGGTGATAATGCCATGTCGACGTTGTTCGGCCATGTGAAAGGTGCCTTCACCGGCGCACAGCAGGCGCGAAACGGGCTGCTGCGTGAAGCGGACGGTGGCATGTTGTTCCTTGATGAAATCGCCGAGCTGGGGCTGGATGAGCAGGCGATGCTGCTGAAGGCGATTGAAGAAAAGCGCTTTTTGCCCTTCGGCAGTGATAAAGAGGTGAGCAGCGATTTTCAGCTGATCGCCGGTACGCATCGCGACCTGCGGCAGCGGGTGGCGGAAGGGCGCTTCCGCGAAGATCTCTTCGCGCGTATCAATATGTGGACCTTTACGCTGCCGGGTCTGGCACAGCGGCGTGAAGACATCGAGCCTAATCTGGAATATGAACTGCTGCGCTATGCTGGTGACAGCCAGTCACAGGTGCGGTTTGAGCCGCCAGCGAGGCAGCGTTTTTTGCAGTTTGCCTGTTCGCCTGAAGCCCGCTGGCCGGGAAATTTTCGCGAGTTAAGCGCTTCTGTAACGCGGATGGCGACGCTGGCGGATGAAGGGCGTATCGGTATCGATCAGGTGGAAGAGGAGATTGCCCGACTGCGCCGCAGTTGGTATCAGGTAGAGGGCGGCAGTTTGCCGGAGGGGATGGTTGAGCTGGATCTCTTTGATCGTACCCAGCTGGAAAGCGTACTGGCGATTTGCCGCACGTCATCGTCGCTGTCCGATGCCGGACGCAGGCTGTTTGCCGTATCCCGCCAGCAGAAAAAGCAGCCCAACGATGCCGACCGCCTGCGTAAGTATCTGGCCCGTTTCGATCTGAGCTGGGAGCAGCTGCACGGGGATAACCAGTGCTAAACTCGCCCCTTTTTCTCCTGCTCACCGCAGGAAACAACGCTATGACGGAGTAGAAAGCGTATGGAATTACAGTTTTTAGGTACCGGTGCCGGTACCCCGAGCCGCGAGCGAAATGTTACCAGCATTTCGCTGAACCTGAGTGAATACAATCGCGGCAGCTGGCTGTTTGACTGTGGAGAAGGGACCCAGCATCAGATCCTGCGTACGCCGATTAAGCCGGGGAAAATTGAGAAAATCTTTATTACGCATCTGCACGGCGACCATATTTTCGGCCTGCCGGGGTTGCTGACCAGCAGGTCGATGAACGGTGCTACCGAGGCGATGACGCTTTACGGTCCAGTGGGGATTAAGACCTTTGTGGAAACCTCGCTACAGCTGAGCGGGTCGTGGCTCACCTTCCCGCTGGAGATTGTCGAGATTACCGCCGGAGAGGTCTGCAACGACGAGCAGTTTCGCGTTACCGCGTTTCCGCTGACTCATCCGGTGGAGTGTTACGGCTACCGGATTGATGAGCATGACAAACCCGGCGCGCTGGATGCGGGGCGGCTGAAAGCGGACGGCTATCTGCCCGGCCCTTACTATTACGATTTAAAGCAGGGGCGCAGCGTGACGCTCGATGATGGTCGGGTGGTGAATGGCTGGGACTATCTGGGCAGTTCCATCAAGGGGCGCAGTCTGGCGATCTTTGGCGATACGGCACCCACTGCGGCGGCAACCGATCTGGCGGCGGGTGTTGATTTGATGGTGCATGAGGCGACGCTGGAAGTGGCGATGGAAGAAAAAGCCAACGGTCGCGGTCATTCCTCGACGGTGCAGGCGGCCAGGGTGGCGAAGGAGAGCGGGGCGAAGCGGCTGATTATCACCCATCTGAGTTCGCGTTATTTACGTCAGGACTGTGAGCGGCTGTTGGATGAGTGTCGGGCGGTGTTTCCGGCGACGGAGATGGCGCATGATTTTGCGGTGTTTGTTGTCTGACAGATCGGGGTTGTGTTGTCAGGGAGCAGGGTGCCTGCGTTATAAGGGGGCTGTGCAGTCTGGTGCTTTGGTGCCTGCTCTGACGGGGCGCGGCCACGGCTGGCGGTCCTCGCGCCACGCGTTGCGTGGTGCCTTCGCTTCGTTCGTCAGCCGGTCGGACCGGCTCGGACGTCACGTCCCTGTGCCGGCCGAGCCTTGTGCCCGCGTCCTGCGGGCACATCCTGGCTTCCTCTCTCCGCTCAGCGCTGCGAATTGCCAGCCGTGGCCACGCCCCGTCAGCGCTGTGACTTCTGTATTGCCTGCAAGGGATAATCCGGCCCGGCGTTTAATGTTGTAGATAAGCCGCTAAGGTCCCCGGCCCGGTATTGCTGTCCATCCTCGTTTTGCGGATAAGCTCTGGTTTTCTCTATCCGCTCAGCGCTGCGAATTGCCAGCCGTGGCCATGCCCCGTCAGCGCTGTGACTTCTGTATTGCCTGCAAGGGATAATTCGGCCTGGCGTTAAATGTTGCAGATAGGCCGCTAAGGTCCCTGGTCCGGCATTGCTTTCTATCCTCGCTTTACGGGTAAGTTCTGGTTTTCTCTTTCCGTTAAGCGCTGCGGATATAGCAAAGTGCCTTACATAAAAAACCGGATTGCCTGAAGTAAATCCACACAAAAGTTAGATAAATCATTTTGTTATGATTGCGAGGAAGAAGGAGGGGGAGCTGTGATTTTACCTGCGTACCTGCGTACCTGCGTACCTGCGTACCTGCGTACCTGCGTACCTGCTAGCAGTTGAGTGTTGAGAAAGAAAAACAGACTTATCGAATGAAGAGCGAGCCCTGACTTAACGAAAAGCGAGCACGAAAACTGAAGGAGAACGGCCTCTGCGGCGGCAAAGTGGCAATCCGCAGCGCTGAGGTGGAGGCAACTGACCAGGAGACGACAGCAGGGACGCTGGCGTCAGTTTGAGCGCGGGCAGGAAGCCCGCTCTCAAACGGTCCGTCGGTCAGATGCCGGAGACGAGGGCACCGCGCAAAGCGCGGCGCGAGGACCGCCCGTCGTCGCCGCAGAGGCCGTGCTCCCGCACGACCCACGCAGCCACCTGCACTGAATACCGTGCTCCCGCACGACTCACGCAGCCACCTGCACTGAATACCGTGCTCCCGCACGGCTCAAGCAGCGAATCCGCACTGAATACCGAACTCCCCGCACGACCCACGCAGCGAACCCGCAAAAAATTACTCCGGAACGATCCACTCAACCTTAGAATGCCCGGTCCCGGACGGCACCAGCACTTTCTCCAGCCATGGCAGCACATTCTTCATCTGCTGCTCCAGCTTCCACGGCGGGTTAACCACAATCATCCCCGACGCAGTCATGCCGAAACGGTCGCTGTCCGGGCGCACGCCCAGCTCGATCTGCAGAATACGGCGAATGCCGGTAGCTTCCAGCTCTTTACACATGCGCTTAATCTGCTGACGCAACACCACCGGATACCACAGCGCGTAAACGCCGGTACTGAAGCGCTTATAACCCTCTTCGATACCCTTCACGACGGCCTGATAGTCGCTTTTCAGCTCGTAAGGTGGGTCGATCAGCACAAAACCACGGCGGGACAGCGGCGGCAGCTTGGCTTTCAACTGCTGATAGCCATCGGCACGATCGGTGCGCGCGCGGCTGTCTTTCAGGAACTCACCGCGCAGCAGCGGGAAATCGCTGGAGTGCAGTTCGGTCAGCTGTAGCTTGTCGTATTCACGCAGCAGGTAGCGCGCAATCAGCGGAGAACCCGGGTAGTAGCGCAGCTTGCCGTTAGGATTCAGATCCTTGACCGCTTTAATATACGGCTCAAGCTCGGCAGGGAGATCGTCCTGCTGCCAGATGCGGGCGATGCCTTCCAGATATTCGCCGGTACGCTCCGCATGCTCACCGCTCAGCAGATACCGACCAGCGCCCGCGTGGGTGTCGAGGTAAAGATAGGGTTTATCTTTCTCGTTCAGCGAACTGATAATCAGGCTTTGTACGGTGTGCTTAAGTACATCGGCGTGGTTGCCGGCGTGAAAACTGTGGCGATAGCTGAGCATTATTTATCCTGTTGATTTTATGCGGCTTTAATTGATGGTGAATCAATTTTCTACAATTATTACCCCACGGATTACCCTACAGAACGGCGCACAGCAACGGATGCAGGAAAAAGCATGAGAACGAATTGCGCCGATTATATCAGGTCGGCAGGCGTTGCCATACAGGATAGGTGAAGAACAGCAGGTGCAGCATATTAAAGGAAAAATGCACCAGCGTAGCCACCCAAAGACGTCCGCTCCACAGCCAGGCCAGGCCGTAAATCACGCCCGTCAGCGTGGCGAAAAATACCAGCATCAGTCCACCAGAAAAGTGTGCCAGGCCAAATAATACCGAGGCAATCAACAGCGCGCGCTTATCGCCCAGGAACTGGCTCAGGCGCTGCTGAATATAGCCACGGAACAGGGCTTCCTCCGCCAGACAGACGAAAAACAGGTTGGCGAGCATAAACGAGCCAATCCAGGTTGGAATATGAGGCTCCACCCGCAGCGCGCCGATAACGGTTGCTACCAACAGCAGCAGAGGCATCGACAGCAGCAATATCAGCCACCACAGCGGATTCTGCGGCTGCTGTGACGGACGGGCGATAAGCGTTGGCATGCAGCCCAGCAGCAGGAAGGGGATCAGCGCTTTATCAAGATTAAAATAGAAAGTGAACGGTAGGCTCTGCGGCCCGGCCTGCACGCCTGAAGCCGCGATTTGATTATTAAAGCCTGGGATCATATGCAGCCCCAGCGCGATTGCGCCAGCGACCAGCAGGATCTCGCCCGGTAGCGCAAACGGCGTTTGCCGCTGGCGATATCCCCAGCAAATGGCGATGCAGAACATAATGCCAAGAGCAATAATGCCCGGCGGCAGCAGCGTTTGATCGATAATCGCCATTGCCAGAGCAATAAATAACAATACCAGTGAGCTGCGCAGACTAAATGACAAGAACAGCAAAGACAGCGCCAGCAAAAACCACATCATTTCACTCCCTGTTTAAATGAGTAATACGGCGTAACAAAGCGAAAGAGTATGCAATGCCGACCCGGCACCAGCAAAGCCGAACGTGCGGTGAGAAGCCGCTCCGATAGCCGATGAAGGGGAGATGTTACGCTGGCAACCATTGATTTTCGCTACACTTAGCCTCATGTTAAAGAAATCGTGCGTAAAAACGCGCTCCTTACACCGATTAAAGGACTACTGCGCTATGACCAACCCGTTACTTTCTTCGTTTACTCTTCCTCCGTTTTCCGCCATCAAGCCTGAACATGTGGTTCCCGCCGTGACCCAGGCACTGGATGATTGCCGTGCGGCGGTTGAGAAAGCTGTTGCCCAAGGTGCGCCTTACAGCTGGGATAACCTGGTACAGCCGCTGGCAGAAGTCGACGATCGTTTAAGCCGCCTGTTCTCCCCGGTCAGCCACCTGAATTCGGTAAAAAACAGCCCGGAGCTGCGCCAGGCCTACGAACAAACTCTGCCGCTGCTGTCGGAATACAGCACCTGGGCGGGCCAGCATGAAGGGCTTTATCAGGCATATCGCGATCTGAAAGAGGGCAGCCACTACGCCGCGCTCGATCTGGCACAGAAAAAAGCGGTCGATAACGCACTGCGTGATTTCGAGCTGTCCGGTATCGGCCTGTCGAAAGAGAAGCAGCAGCGCTACGGTGAAATCGCCGCACGCCTCTCCGAGCTGGGTTCGACCTACAGCAACAACGTGCTGGATGCGACCATGGGCTGGAGCAAGCTGATTAGCGATGAAAGCGAGCTGTCCGGCATGCCGGAAAGCGCGCTGGCCGCCGCGAAAGCGCAGGCGGAAGCGAAAGAACAGCAGGGCTGGCTGCTGACACTGGACATCCCAAGCTATCTGCCGGTGATGACCTACTGCGACAACCAGGCGCTGCGTGAAGAACTGTACCGCGCCTACTCGACTCGTGCGTCCGACCAGGGTCCAAACGCCGGGAAGTGGGACAACAGCGAAGTGATGGCCGAAGAGCTGGCCCTGCGCCACGAGCTGGCCCAGCTGCTGGGCTTTGACTCCTTCGCGCATAAATCACTGGCGACCAAGATGGCGGAAAACCCGGCGCAGGTGATCGACTTCCTGACCGATCTGGCGAAACGTGCGCGTCCGCAGGCGGAGCAGGAGCTGGCCGAGCTGCGCGCTTTTGCGAAAAAAGAGTTCGGCGTGGACGAACTGCAGCCGTGGGATCTGACTTACTACGGTGAAAAGCAGAAACAGCACCTGTACTCGATCAGCGACGAGCAGCTTCGCCCGTACTTCCCGGAGCAGCGTGCGCTGAGTGGCCTGTTTGAAGTGGTGAAACGCATTTACGGCATCACCGCCAGTGAACGCAACGATGTCGATGTGTATCACCCCGACGTGCGTTTCTTCGACCTGTTTGACGAAAGCGGCGAGCTGCGCGGCAGCTTCTATCTGGACCTTTACGCGCGTGAGCACAAGCGCGGCGGTGCCTGGATGGATGACTGCGTTGGCCAGATGCGCAAAGCCGACGGCAGCCTGCAAAAGCCGGTGGCCTATCTGACCTGTAACTTCAACCGCCCGCTCGGCGGCAAGCCTGCACTGTTCACCCACAACGAAGTGACCACCCTGTTCCATGAGTTCGGTCACGGCCTGCACCATATGCTGACCCGCATTGAAACCCCGGGCGTATCCGGCATCAGCGGTGTGCCGTGGGATGCGGTCGAGCTGCCGAGCCAGTTTATGGAAAACTGGTGCTGGGAGCCGGAAGCGCTGTCGTTTATCTCCGGTCATTATGAAACCGGTGAGCCGCTGCCGCAGGAACTGCTGGAAAAAATGCTGGCCGCGAAAAACTACCAGGCCGCGCTGTTTATCCTGCGCCAGCTGGAGTTCGGCCTGTTCGACTTCCGTCTGCATACCGAGTTCGACCCGGCGAAAGGTGCGCAGATCCTGGAAACGCTGAAAGAAGTGAAAGCGCTGGTCGCCGTAGTGCCGGGTCCATCGTGGGGCCGCTTCCCGCACGCCTTCAGCCACGTCTTTGCCGGTGGCTATGCCGCAGGCTACTACAGCTATCTGTGGGCGGATGTACTGGCGGCGGATGCGTACTCTCGCTTTGAACAGGAAGGGATCTTCAACCGCGAAACCGGGCAGTCGTTCCTCGATAACATCCTGACGCGCGGCGGTTCCGAAGAGCCAATGGAGCTGTTTAAACGCTTCCGTGGCCGCGAGCCGCAGCTGGACGCGATGCTGAAACACTACGGCATCAAGGGATAAGCGGTTTTGAACATCTGTTTACTGGATGAAACGGGCACCGGAAACGGTGCCTTATCTATTCTGGCCGATCGCTGGCAGCTGACGCATGACGACAGTGCCGTAATGGCGCTGGTGATGACCGCCACGCACCTTGAACTGCGCAAGCGCGACGAGCCGAAACTCGGCGGCATTTTCGTGGATTTCGTCGGTGGTGCGATGGCGCATCGCCGCAAGTTCGGCGGCGGTCGCGGTGAGGCGGTGGCAAAAGCCGTCGGCATTAAAAGTAGCTATCTGCCGGATGTGGTCGATGCCACGGCGGGGCTGGGGCGTGATGCGTTTGTGCTGGCGTCCGTGGGCTGCCGCGTGAGAATGCTGGAGCGTAATCCGGTAGTGGCAGCACTGCTGGATGACGGCCTGGCACGCGGCTATGCCGATGTGGAGATTGGCCCGTGGCTGCGCGAGCGGCTGACGCTGCTGCACGCCTCCAGCCTGACGGCGCTGACGGATATCACGCCGCGCCCGCAGGTGGTGTACCTTGACCCGATGTTTCCACACAAGCAGAAAAGCGCGCTGGTGAAGAAAGAGATGCGGGTGTTTCAGTCGCTGGTCGGGCCGGACCTCGATGCCGACGGGCTGCTGCAACCGGCGCGTCAGCTGGCGACCAAACGGATCGTCGTAAAGCGCCCGGACTATGCGCCGCCGCTGGCCGATGTGGCCACGCCGAACGCGGTGACAACCAAAGGCCATCGCTTTGATATTTATGCGCCGTTAACAGCGTAACGGCGCGATCGTAATGTTGGGCACAGCCTGGGGATTAGCACCCGGGCTGTGCTTTTTTTTGCCTTTAGCCCGTGTGGTTAGGCTGCGATCACACAAACGGCGCGAGCGGGTCGGCGATCCTGAACGCGGTGGCCTTATCGGCGGCCGGTGGATAGATCAGTTCGCTGACGATCGACACTTTCAGCTTTTTCGCTTCCGCCCGCGTCAGCTTAACCTGCTGATCCCAGCCTTCACTGTAGACCGCGCCCCACGCACCCAGATCGAGGCAGGTGACGTAGTTTTCCTGACGATAAGGCAGCGGTGCGATATCCAGCAGGCTCGCCGCCGCGTTGTTACCGGCAAATTTACCGAGCTGAATCGCGTGCTGGCAGGTCATCAGCGCGTGGTTGCCGCTGTCGTCGGTGGCGGCATACGCCACGTCGCCGGTGGCATAAATCTCTTCATAACCTATGACCTGTAGCTGAGCGTTAACATGCAGGCGGCCCTGGCGATCGCGCGGTGCGTCAATCTGCGCCGTCAGATCGTTGGCCTGGACGCCAACTGTCCAGATAACGGTCTGCGCAGCAATAGTCTGCCCGTCTTTCAGCGTCACGCCCTCCGCCGTCACCTGCTCCACTTCCGCATTGACCTTCCACTCCACGCCCAGCTCGGTGGAAGCCTCGATAATCACATTGCGAAGCTCCTCGCTGAATCGCGCGGCTGGCTGAGGGCCGCGTTCAATGACCACCACGCGGGTTTTTGCCTGGGTGCCGAGGATCTCCCGCAGGCGTGCCGGAAGTTCGGTCGCCATCTCAATACCGGTAAAGCCACCGCCGCAGACCACCACGGTGTTGCGTGTTGGGCTGTCCGGGCGCTGAGCCAGGCCGTTAAGGTGCTGCTCCAGGACTTCGGCGCTTTCCAGCTGGTCAAGGTCGAACGCGTGCTCTGCTACGCCCGCTACCTGTGAACGATTAACGTGGCTGCCGCTGGCCAGAATCAGGCGGTCATAGCGCTGCTGCTGCACTGTGCCGGATTCGTCACGCCAGCTAACCCGGCGAGCCGCCGCATCGATCTGGCTGACCGTGCCGCGCAGGAAATTCACCCCGGTGACGTCGAACAGCGGCTGCAAAGGGGCAACCAGCGAACGCACGGCGCTTTCATAAAAACGCGGTCGCACGCGCAGCTCCGGCTGTGGGGCGATCACGGTGATGTCGATATCGGCATTGCCTTCTGCCAGCCGTGCGGCGCTTAGCGCTGACCACATACCCGAGAAACCTGCACCGACGATCAGAATCTGTTTACGCATTTTACTGTCACTCTTGTTACGGTTATTAACTCGGATTATATTTGTCGGAGTTTGAAAAAGCAAAGGTGATTTGTGCGCAAGCTGGCGCTGAAAACGCTACACTAGCGCGAGTTAACAGGGTTGAGATAAGTACATGGCTTTCTATAGTTCTGGCGTTGAGTACGGCATTCACAGCCTGATGTTTATGGTTGATAGCAGCGGGGACGCGCGTGAAATGAGCGTGCGGGAGATTGCCGATCTGCAAAATGTGCCCTACGACTATCTGGCCAAGATCTTTACCCGCCTGTCAAAAGCGGGGCTGGTGCGCAGCAGTGAAGGCAAGGGCGGCGGTTTTCAGCTGGCGCTGCCTGCCGCCAACATTACGCTGCTCGACGTGGTGAACGCCATTGACGGCGAAAAACAGGTGTTTGCCTGCCGCGAGATCCGCCAGCGCACGGTCATTTTTGATGAAACGCCGCCGGAGTGGGCCTGCTCAGGGATTTGCGGGGTGCGTTCGGTGATGGAGATGGCGCAGCAGCGCATGGAAGAGTCGCTGGCGCAGCACTCTATTCTGGATTTAGCGCTCAAGATGTACCGCAAGGCGCCGCAGACGTTCGTGGTGGAAGTTCAGGACTGGATTGAAGCACGGCGGCAATAAAAAGGCCGGGCGAACCCGGCCTGTGCAAGACAACGAGCTTAGTCTTCGTCTTCGTCGTTCAGCGGCACAATCAGCATATCAATGTGCACGGTATTGATCAGCTGGCGGGCGGAAGACATCAGTTTGCTCCAGAAGTCCTGATGGTGGCCACAGACCACTAAATCCACCTGATACTGCTTAATCGCATCAACCAGCACCTGGCCGAGATCGCCGCTACCGCTAAGGGTTTCAGCAATCGGATAACCGGCGCTGTTAGACAGCTCGGTCAGCGCGGTGTGGGTTTCTTCCGAAATCCGTTTCTGCATATCACCCAGATTAACGTCGATCAAACCGGTGTAGAGGTCGGAATAATTCACATCAACGTGGATCAATGAGACTTTTGCATCATAAGGACGAGCCATCGATACTGCTTTATCAACCAGCAGTTTACTCTCAGGCGACAGGTCAACAGCAATCAGAATATGTTTGTAAGCCATGATGAATACTCCTTTTCGCGTAAGTTCTGATACATGCGGGATACGATTTAGTATAGCGAAATTTGTTAAAGGATGTTGTGGCAGCCTGCGGTCTTTGCGAACAGGATCAACATGAATTTTCCTCCGTTTATCGCGGATGTCGTACAGAGTGCTGGAAAAATTTTGTGCAGATCTCCTACACTGATAAGAGGCGCCAGTCAGCGCTTTCTTATCGCCTCATCCGGCTGACCGCCGTATCGGGCCGATATCGATAACAGGGGCAGTTCAACCATCGCAGGGCGCAGAGGTTTGTCCGTCTGACGTTTTCTGTGGTGAATGGCCGGGAGGGGATCATGATCAGCACCATCGCGCTTTTCTGGGCTCTTTGTGTCGTTTGTGTGGTGAATATGGCGCGCTATTTCTCTTCGCTGCGCGCTTTGCTTGTGGTGTTACGCGGTTGCGATCCTTTGCTGTATCAGTACGTTGATGGCGCGGGATTTTTTACCTCACACGGGCAGCCGGGCAAGCAGGTTCGGCTGGTGTACTACATCTGGGCCCAGCGCTATCTCGATCATCACGACGATGAGTTTATCCGCCGCTGTCGGCGCGTGCGCGGCCAGTTTATCCTGACCAGCTCTCTCTGTGGGCTGGTGGTTATCAGCCTGATTGGGCTGGCTATCTGGCATTAGGCACGGCGCGCGGCCATAAAAAAAGCGGACCGAAGTCCGCTTTCTACACTTTTTGCGTGACGGGCAACCCCGCCGCGCTGGCTTAAATCAGCTTCAGCGCAATCCAGTACAGCACACCGGAAAGAATAATCGATACCGGCAGGGTAAATACCCACGCCAGCAGGATATTCTTAATGGTGCGGCCCTGAACGCCACCGCCGTCAACCAGCATCGTACCCGCCACCGAGGAGGAGAGAACGTGAGTGGTTGAAACCGGCATCCCGGTATAACTTGCCACGCCAATCGAGACCGCCGCCGTCATCTGCGCCGACATTCCCTGAGCGTAAGTCATGCCTTTCTTACCGATTTTCTCACCGATAGTGGTCGCTACGCGACGCCAGCCAACCATCGTACCTAACGACAGAGCCAGTGCCACCGCCACGATAATCCATACCGGGGCATACTCGATGGTGTTCAGCAGATCGCCTTTCAGCTTGGTCAGGAAGCGTTTATCTTCCGCGCTGGTTTCCGGCAGCTTGGCTGCTTTTTCCGCCGTATCCGAGATACACATCAGCATGCGGCGCAGATGGCTGCGCTGCTCAACGGTCAGTGAATCGTAGCTGGACAGGTCGTTCAGCAGTCCCTGAGCACGCTGGATAACCGGCAGCGCGCGCGCGGCATCACAGTGGAACTCCTGAGGACCGGACGGCACGTCTTCCGGCGACGGAATCGCCGGTGGCGACATCTGAATGATGTGCGTCAGCGAAGCGGCATGCTGCTGGTAATACTGCTCCAGATGGTTAACGGCATCACGCGTACGGGTGATGTCATAACCGGTGGAATTCATATTGACCACGAAGCCTGCCGGCGCCACGCCAATCAGCACCAGCATAATCAGACCAATGCCTTTCTGGCCGTCATTTGCACCGTGTGAATAGCTAACGCCAATCGCGGAAACGATCAGAGCGATACGGGTCCAGAACGGCGGCTTTTTCTTGCCATCGATCTTTTCACGTTCCGCTGGCGTCATGTGGACACGCATACGCTTCTTGTTCCCGCTCCAGTAACGGCGCAGCAGGAACACCAGTCCGCCAGCAACAACCAGGCCAACAATCGGCGAGACAATCAATGACATAAAGATGCCAATCATTTTCGGCACGTTCAGCGCATCAACCACCGAGGTTCCGGTCAGCAATGCGTTAGTCAGGCCGATACCGATAATGGCACCAATCAGGGTGTGGGAGCTGGAAGCCGGTAACCCAAAATACCAGGTTCCGAGGTTCCATATAATGGCGGCAAGCAGCATGGAAAAGACCATTGCCAGCCCGTGAGCCGATCCAACGTTCAATAACAGATCGGTGGGTAACAGATGGACAATGGCATAAGCTACGCTCAGGCCGCCCAACAGTACACCAAAGAAGTTGAACACCCCTGCCATGACGACCGCTAACTGCGAACGCATTGCACGAGTGTAGATCACGGTTGCGACCGCGTTGGCTGTATCGTGGAAGCCGTTAATCGCTTCATAAATCAATACAAACAACAAAGCCAGAACCAGTAACAAGCCGGTATGAAAATCAAGACCAGCAAATAGATGTAGCATAAGCGTTACGCCATTTTGGAGGACATGAACGCGGCGCATTATCAGCGACAAACCGCACTGGGGGAAAGTGAAATATAGACTTTTTTTGACATTAATGTGTCACTATAGTGACAATACCCTAAGAAAATTATGGTAAATCATTAAGTTACAAATTGTTTCCGCTGAGGTTTCCCCTGATGCTGGTATCCCTCCCGCCAACTCTCTACAATCAGCGTTTTTGTCGGGCAGTGCCGGGGTGAGCAGTGGAAAAATATGACGTTATCGTAATTGGCGCAGGGGCTGCGGGCCTGTTTTGTGCGGCGCAGGCGGGCCAGAAAGGGCTGCGCGTACTGCTGATTGATAATGGCAAAAAGGCCGGGCGTAAAATCCTGATGTCCGGCGGTGGCCGCTGCAACTTCACCAATCTGTATACCGAACCGGCGGCCTACCTGTCGCACAACCCCCACTTTTGTAAATCCGCACTGGCGCGTTATACGCAGTGGGATTTTATCGATATGGTGAACCGCCACGGCATTGCCTGGCATGAGAAAACCCTCGGCCAGCTGTTCTGCGATGATTCTGCCCAGCAGATTGTCGATCTGCTGCTGAAAGAGTGCGAGGCGGGAAACGTGACGCTGCGGCTGCGCAGCGAAGTGATGTCCGTGGTACGTGGCGATTCGGGCTATACGCTTCAGCTCAACGGCGCTGAGGTGCAGGCAGCAAAGCTGGTGATTGCCAGCGGCGGTCTGTCGATGCCGGGGCTGGGCGCATCGCCGTTTGGCTATAAAATTGCCGAACAGTTCGGGCTGAAGGTGTTCCCGACCCGCGCCGGACTGGTGCCGTTCACCCTGCACAAGCCGCTGCTGGAACAGCTACAGACGCTCTCCGGCGTGTCGGTGCCGTCGGTGATGACGGCGGAAGACGGCACGGTGTTTAAAGAAGCGCTGCTGTTTACCCACCGCGGCCTGTCCGGCCCGGCGGTGCTCCAGCTTTCCAGCTACTGGCAGCCGGGTGAGTTTGTCACCATCGATCTGTCGCCGCAGCAGGATATCGATGCGTTTATTAATGAAGAGCGTAATCAGCACCCGAACCAGAGCCTGAAAAATACCCTGGCGAAACTGCTACCGAAGCGGCTGGTCGAGTGCCTGCAATTGCTGGGCCATGTGCCGGAATGCACCCTGAAGCAGCTCAACAGCCGCCAGCAGGGCGAGCTAGCGACCACCCTGCATCAGTGGCGCGTGCAGCCGAACGGCACCGAAGGCTACCGCACCGCCGAAGTGACCCTGGGCGGCGTGGACACCACACAGCTTTCCTCGAAAACCATGGAAGCCCGCGACGTGCCGGGGCTGTACTTTATTGGCGAAGTGGTGGACGTTACCGGCTGGCTGGGGGGGTATAACTTCCAGTGGGCGTGGAGTTCGGCCTGGGCTTGTGCGCAGGCGCTGTGATGCTTTAAGGACGGAAAATTCAGTCGATATCTGGATATTCTTTCCTCATAAGGGAGATTATCACAGCATTGACTGGTAATTTTCCATTGCCTTTATGGTCATGGGGAGTCCCTGACGGAGTAATGCTGTCAGATACTCTTCCACGTTAACAGGCGGTTTCCTCATACTCATTCGCTGTTCTGCGACTGCCTGCAGCGCCAGCGCGTGGTTTAAGTCGAACAGATCTGAAATAAACTCATCCGGATGGAGCGATTCAATGTCGAATTCAACCATCCGTGAAGCCGGGAAGTCCTTCAGATTGAGCGTTACAATCACCTCTGCATTGCACCGTACTGCGGCAGCAACAACATGGCGATCGTCAGGATCGGGCAGGTTGATGCTCCCAATCAGATTTTCATAGCCTGTAACCATCGCATCGGGGATTGCCTGATTCATCAGTAAAGTCCAATTTCCTGACTGAGGTCGGACAGTTCCTGCATAGCCTTTTGGCTATTGGTGTCGCGTTGATCTTTAAACTTCATCAGATCTGCAAACAGTACGCGGCGATGTCGACCTGTTTTGTGGAAAGGTAACGCGCCATCTTCCAGCAGTTTCACCAGGTGTGGGCGCGAAACGTTCAGAATATTGGCTGCTTCCTGCGTCGTTAACTCAGCGTGCACTGGCACAATCTGCACGGCATTACCTGCTGCCAGCTCACCAAGAATCGTCATCAGCAGCGTCAGTGCAGAAGTGGGTAACTCAATCTGGTGAGTATTATTATCAGCGTCCTGAATGGCAATTTTTTGCGTTTCCAGCCTGGTAGATAGATAGGTTGCAAGCGCTCTTTGTCCACGGATTGCCACCTCAATTTCCTCAGGCGCTGGGAGGCTCAAGCTTTTAATAATTGAGTTTGTCATGATTATCTCATTGAATAGTAGCGTTTTTTGTCCAGGTTGTTGTGCGATACCCGCAGGGAGTATTCTCTAAACCAGATTATACGAAATAAACGAAAGTGACAATAAGCGAAATATTCGAAAATTGATAGCCCTGCTTATCTACTGCCCGGCTGCGCACGGGTACGCTCCGAATGACGATGTAGAATGGCTTACGATGGCCGTTTTATTCAGCATCTCGATAGTTCACAGCAGAATGCTTTGTCTGAAAAGCCATGGATCGGCTGATTTCGCCCTTTGTAAATGCTAAGGTGCTCGGCTGTTATGGCGATTTTGAGATGAAGGGCTGAATGATGGAAGTGTTAAGCTCCAGCGATCCACTTTACACCTTATTCATGCACCCGAAATCAAAGCTGATCGTCAGCCGGTTCCGCAGCCTGGCCGGTGAAAAGAAGATGAGCGAGTGGCAGGTTTTTAACGTGCTGCTGGCGGGCTTTCTGAACTGCTGGGCCGTTAAATCTGACAACTTCAGCATTCATATCGACTTTGCCAAATCGAATAACTTCGATTTCCTGTTTGATAAGATCAATGTGACGGTGACGATTGAAGGCATGTCGGGGGAGAGTAATCTGCTGGGCCCGGACTTCTCGTTGCCGCAGTACGATTCCCCCTATGAATTTTGCCGCCTGGTGAATAAAAAAGAGTACGACTCGCGCACCACCTATCTGGGCATGCACGGCAAGTCATATCATAAAGCCAACTTCCAGAGTCTGCCGCAGCCGGACGGGCACTCCGTCCTGACCTGGGAAGGCACGGTGATGGTGTATGACAAAGCCTTTTTCCATCCGAAAAACTACGCTACGACGCTGGGTTTTTTACAGGACGATCTGCATCGCACCGTCTCCGAGGCGTTAGTCAAAAGGTTCACCCAGTTCTCGGCACTGTATGATTATCTCTTCCGCCCGCTGCGCACCCGGGAAGCGTAATATCAATCCTCCGCTATGCATCACCGATCGAACCGGATTGGCTTAATTCAGCAGTGCGGTGAACAGCGCATCAATATGAATCTCCACCGTGTCCAGGCCCCGTACCGGCAGTGCTTCCTCACCAAATAGAAGAGGCAGCTCGGTACAGCCTAAAATCACCGCTTCAATACCGTCTTCCTGCCGCATTCTTTCAATCACCGCGATGAACTGCTGGCGGGTTTGCGGATTAATGATGCCTTTCTCAAGCTCGTAGTGGATACGGTCGGCGATAAAATCGATTTCAGTTCGGGAAGGAATCACGACGGTAATCCCTTTATCGATCAGCGGTTGTTTGAAAAAATCTGCCTCCATCGTAAAGCGCGTGCCCAGCAGCCCCACGTTTTTCAGCCCCTGCGCGACGACCGCGTCGCGGGTAGAGGCAATAATACTCACCAGCGGCATTGCCGATCTGGCCTGTAGCGCCTCAAAGACGATATGTGGCGTATTGCCGGTCAGGGCGACGATCTCTGCGCCAGCGGCCACAAGGTTTTCAACCGCCTTTGCCAGATAATCGGTTAGCCCGGCGAAGTCGCTACGGCCGCACATCTCCAGCACCTGATAAACGTTGATGCTCTCAATGGTTAAGTTGGGAAAAAAGTCACCGCCGATCCGGCGGTTAGCTTCATAAACAAACTTACGGTAATAAAGCAGGGTCGATTCCGGGCCCGTGCCGCCAATGAATCCCAGTTTTTTCATCTCATCCTCGCTGTGGCCGCGGCGTTAAGCCGCAGCGCCATAATCTGCGTCATTTTCCCGACGTTAAGGGATAGGAACTTTCATCACAATTGAATAAAGTTGTAGCTATAATTCAATTTTGGAGAAAATGATGGATATCGCCGACTTTCGCACCATTATCGCTCTGGTAGAGAGCGGCAGCATCACGGCGGCGGCCAGCCTGCTCTGCCGCGTCCCTTCCGCCATTACCGCCCGGCTGCAGAATATAGAAAGCCAGCTGGGCACCACCCTGTTTGTCCGGGCGAACAGGCGCTTTATCCCCACCGCAGAAGCCAGAACGCTCTATGAGCATGCGCTACAAATTATGCAGCTGGTGGCTACCGCCGAGCAGCAGGTCGCCCAGCCCGTACCGGGCGGCAGATTCCGACTGGGTGCGTTGGACAGCATGGCCGCAACCCGGCTCCCCGCACCGCTTGCCGCTTTGTATCGGCTTCATCGGGATATTGCGATTGAGCTGGAAACCGGGACCAGCCGCGATCTCTGTGATGCGGTGTTAGAGCACCGGCTGGATGCCGCTTTTGTTGCCGATGCCCGCGCCGATGACCGGCTTGAACGGATGGCGGTGTTTGAGGAAACGCTGGTGATCATCACGGCCAGCGGCTTTCCGCCGGTGACGTCGGCGGAGGATCTACAGGGGGAAACACTGCTGGTTTTCCGCGACGGGTGCTCCTATCGCGATCGCCTGACGGCCTGGTTCAGCCAGCATCAGCTTCGCCCGCATAGGCTGGCAGAAATGTCCTCCTATCACGCTATTCTCGGCGGGGTGAGCGCCGGAATGGGCATTGGCGTGGTGCCCGAGCCGCTGCTCAGCACCTTTCCTGCCTCGATGCCCGTCGAGGTTCATCCTTTTGACAGCAGCGGTAGCCGCATTGTGACGGAGCTGGTGTGGCGAAAAGAGGGGCTGACGGCCAATACCCGTGCGTTGATCGAGATACTGTCAGCGTAGTCGATTCCGCTTCCCACAATCCCGATTTGCCAAAAATGTAGACAGCGGTGATCAAGTAATATAGTGTTGAATGAACGTTCATTCATTATCTACCGATCGCACTATAACCCCCGTCCTGCGGGTGTCGGTAAGCAGATCGATTTTAAACAGGAAAGCAGAATGAAGACTCAGACCGGCCTCCTTCGCATGGTTCTGCCGCAGTGGCAGGGGGGCAATAACCCTGTCTACGAATTAGGTGCCGAGCTGCTGGCGTGGCTGGTGCCTTCTTCATCGGCACCAACGGTGCAGATCCCGCTGGTACGTGAGCCTGGCCCGTTGCGTAACGAGCAGGGAGTGATGGGGCGGCATCAGCTGCTTGGCCAGCTCGACGCGGCATGGGCAGCAATTCATTCCCACAGGCCGGGGAAAATTGTCATGCTCGGCGGGGATTGCCTGGTAGATTTAGCGCCATTTGCGTGGCTGAGCGAGGTCTATGGCGATAAATTTGGCATCCTGTGGATCGATTCGCATCCGGACGTGATGACGCCCGCGCAGTTTGAACATGCCCATGCGCACGTGCTGGGTTCGCTAATGGGCGAAGGGGATGCGGACTTCTCACGCACGGTAAACGTGCCGGTCGCGGGCCAGCGGATTATGATTGCCGGGCTGCACGGCGAGTCTGACTACGAGCGGGGCTTTATTGCGAAGCACGGTATTCATACCTGTTCTCCTGAGGCGATTCAGGCGGGTGCTGCTGAAATATTTAGCTGGATTGAAAAAGAAAATATTGAATTTCTCGCCGTTCATTTTGATCTTGATATTCTGAATCCACAGACATTCCGGTCGCTCTATTTTTCCCGCCCGGATGCAGATGCACATGCCTTTGATGGCATCGCACAGGGTAAGCTGGAATTAGATGAGGTTCTGTCTTTAATAACGGCGGTGGATAATAAAACGACGCTTGTCGGTCTGGGTATTGCGGAACATCTCCCCTGGGATGTCTGGAATCTTAAACGTACGTTATCCAGAATGCCGCTGCTGAAGGAATAAGCGTCCGCATCACGTGATGCGATTTTTTACGTCGAATCCAGCTCAATGAAAATGCTGTTCACCAGCCTCAACAGCGAGTGAATTCACCGATTCTCCCGCTTTCTATCTATGCCGCAGCAGTCAGCTGACGATTTTAAGCATCAGTTTATTAAAGGAAGGGAGGTCTTTCTCCAGCGAGAAATCGGGGTGCATGGCTTTTCTGCCAATCAGGCCATCAATAAAAGCAAAGAGAATAATGGTCGTTTCTTCGATATCAAGATCGGCGGCAAACTCGCCTGCATCAATACCTCTCTGGATGATCTTTGCGATCCCGCTGCGCATGATGCGATCGCTGGAGATAAAGGTTTCCCGCAGTGCAGGGTTGCGGGCCGACTCCGCAATGATCTCAACCCACAGATTGTGGGTAACGGGATAGCCAACATCGGATATGCAGTGCTGCACGAGGTCCACAAGGCGGATAAAATGCGCACCCTCGTAGGTTCGATCCTGGATCGCCAGCGCCGTTTTTTGCTCTTCCAGCACGATGGCGGCGATCAGCTCGTCTTTGCCTTTAAAGTAGGTATACATTGAGCCCTGGCTGATGCCCGCGCGGATTGAGATCTCTCTTACGCTGGTGGCGCTGAAGCCTTTTTCGGCGAAACATGCCGCCGCTGCGGTCAGCAATTTATGATACGTTTCCGACTCGTTAGACATATCTGGTTCTGAATCTCCCTGGATGATGGGCTGACTTTAACGTTGTTCACCCCAGCAGTCTATGCGTATTGCCTCGCAGAAGCGGGCAGGTCGCGCCTTCCGGACGCGACTTTATCGGCTGTAAAATACGTTATTCTTATTACCGTTATAAAGCGCTTAAATATAAATCCTGAGAAGATTTAACCCTTTCCATGGCGACGTAGGTTCTGAAACGGCGAACGTTGCCACCTTCAAAGAATAATTCTCGGGTGAGCCGCTCATATTCCTGCATGTCTTTAACTGCCAGAATTAAAACGAAATCAATATCGCCGGTTACATAATAACAGTGCTGAATCTGCGGGCACTTCATAAACCGTTCGCGAATTTCATCAAGTTCTTTTACCGCCTCATTCTCAACGGAGACATTAACAATAATCGTGTTATTTATTCCCAGCAGGTCCGGGGATAATATGCTTTTGTTATGGATAACGTAGCCGTTTGTTTTTAGCCGCTGTAATCGTTTAGCAACTGCCGGTAATGACAGGTTAATTTTCTCGGCAATTTCCCTCACTGGCGTGCTGTTATCATATTGAATTATATTGAGTATTTTTCTGTCGAATTCGTCTATTGATTTTAGCGATTTAGCCATCACCGTACCCTCAATTTGGCGGGGGAGAAAATTTCTCTTTTTTTGTCATTATTACGACAGCACTTATCTTATCGGGGATCATATATTCTCTCGGTCACTTTGACAGCAAGGATAGAGAGATGCAACTTCATATAAATGCTTCTGACCAACTGCTGAGTTCCCACGATGCACCGGAATGCGATCCTTTTGGAACTGAACATATTGCCGAAATAAATAACCGGCTTCGCTGTTTCGAGTATGCGGAAACGCCTCTTTATCGACTTAACGATCTGGCGCGTTCACTAGGTATTGCGGATCTTTATATTAAAGATGAAGGGCAGCGTTCCTCATTGCGCAGTTTCAAAACGCTGGGCGGCGCACATGCGGCGATCCGCCTGGTGCTGGACGTGGCGGAAAAAGCGCTGGGCCGAACAGTGACCGCAGCGGAAACAGACAGCCCGGAAGTCCGTGACGTGGCCCGGCAGATAACCATTACCTGCGCAACGGATGGCAACCACGGTCGTGCCGTTGCGGCGGCGGCCACGCGGCTCGGATGCCGTTCGGTGATTTATATCCATAAAGGCGTCAGCGAAAGCCGCGCGCAGGCGATAGCCGCGCAGGGTGCGGAGGTAATCCGCGTAGAGGGCAGCTACGACGACTCGGTGGCGTTTACCACCCGCAGCGCCGCAGAAAACGGCTGGTACGTAGTCTCTGACACCTCATGGCCCGGCTACGAAACCATTCCCACCTGGGTGATGCAGGGCTATTTGCCGATGGCGGATGAGCTGATGCAGCAGATTGCCACAGCGGGGAAATCGGCAACCCACGTTTTCCTGCAGGCGGGCGTGGGCGGGTTTGCCGCTGCGGTCGCCGCCCATATCCGCAGCCGCACCGGCGAGCGGCCACCAAAATTTATCGTGGTTGAACCCGAACGCGCGGCCTGCCTGTTTCACAGCAGCATCAGTAACCGTAGCGTCCGGGTTGATGAAAGCGATCCGACCGTGATGGGCATGCTCGAGTGCTACGAGCCGTCGCTGCTGGCGTGGAAAATCCTCGAAAAAACCGCCACGGCGTTTATCACCGTGGCCGACGAGTGCGGTCTGCACGCGATGGCACGCCTGGCCACGCCGCTGGGCAACGATCCGGCCATCCAGGGCGGCGAAAGCGGCGCTGCCGGTCTGGCCGGTCTGCACGCCTGCGCCGGTTCAGCCAGAGCGCGCGAACTGCTGGGCCTGGATCAGAACTCCGTGGTGCTGCTGATCAATACCGAGGGCGCGACGGATGAAACGCTGTATGCCTCGCTGCTGGAACAGGGAAGGGCGCGGCTATGACACCTGAAATCAACGGCGATCGTCTGCTGGCACGGCTGGAAGCGCTGGCCGCCATCGGCAGGAACCGCAGCGGCGAACTGACCCGTCTGGCGCTGAGTGATGAAGATACCCGTGCCAGAGCACAGGTAATGCAGTGGCTGGAGGAAGCGGGAGCCCGGGTGTGGATCGATCGTATTGGCAATATTCACGGTGCCTGCTCCGGCGAAAACGCGCAGCCAGCGGTTTGCACCGGGTCGCATATCGACACGGTGATTAATGCCGGGGAGCTGGATGGCAGCTACGGCGTGCTGGCCGGTATTGAGCTGCTGCAAACGCTTCACGAACAGGGGCTGAAACCCGCCACATCGATCGAAGTGATCGTCTTCACCAACGAAGAGGGCGTCAGGTTTACCCCGGACCTGCTGGGTTCACGGGTGATGGTCAAAGACGTCAGCCTCAGCGAGGCGCTGGCCGTGGAGTCACGGAGCGGCGAACAGTTTGGCAGCGAACTGAAACGCAGCGGCAGCACCGGCGATGTGGACCCCTGGCAGCATCTGCCGGGCAGCTTTGTGGAGCTGCATATCGAACAGGGGCCGCTGCTGGAGGCCACAAATAACAAGATCGGCATCGTTGAAGGCGTTCAGGGGCATTCGTGGTGGCAGGTTGAGGTGCAGGGACAGGCTAACCACGCCGGTACTACGCCGATGCATCTGCGGCGGGATGCCGGACAGGCAGCCATGCGTCTGGCGCAAAACCTGTCAGAGCACGCCACGCGGCAGAGTGTTCCCGCCGTGGCGACTGTCGGCACGTTGAGCCTGATGCCTGGCGCCATCAATGTTGTCCCAGGGCAGGCGCGTTTTACCGTCGATTTTCGCGATGCCAGCGCCGATGTACTGCGGCAGGCCGATATCCGCCTGCATCAGGAAGCCCGCCAGCTTGAGGACAACGGCTTTCGGGTGGATCTACGCAGCATCTCCCGCGCGGAGCCGGTGTTTTTCTCCGCCGACATCGTGGCGGCGATCGGTAATGCGGCGAGCGCAAGAACCTCGCGCACGCTGCGGATGATTTCCGGTGCGAGCCACGACGCACAAATGATATCGAGGATCTGCCCGACCGCGATGATTTTTGTCCCCAGCGTGGGCGGCATCAGTCATCACCCGGCAGAAGCCACCAACGCAGCCGACCTGATAATGGGCGCGCAGATCCTTGCCGACGTTGTCTGGGCGCTTGCCAATTAACTCTTCATTCAGACCGTTACCAGGAGTTCACTATGGAACTGGCCTTTCCAGCTCAGGAATTTGAAGCACGTTTGACCCGGGTGCAGGCAGAAATGCGTGAACATCAGCTTGATGCTTTGCTGGTCACTTCGCCGCCAAACTTCCGCTACTTCAGCGGTTTTGACAGCCAGTTCTGGGAAAGCCCGACCCGGCCATGGTTTTTCCTCATCCCCGCCGAGGGACTCTGTACCGCGATTGTTCCCGAAATCGGTGCGCCGCTTCTGAAGGGCAGCTGGATTGGCGACACGCTGAGCTGGCCGGCACCGTGCCCGGCGGACGACGGCGTGACGCTGCTGGCCGGTGCGCTGGAACGGCTGCCGAAGCGTTTTGGCCGCATCGGCATGGAGTTTGGCCGCGAATCCGCCGTACGCATGCCGCTGAACGATCTGTTCCTGCTGAAAGAACGGCTGACCGGTTTTGAACTGGTCGACGGCTCGCCCTGCATCTGGAATATCCGCGCCGTGAAGTCAGCGGCGGAAGTGGGGTATATCCATCAGTCCTGCACCGTGGTTTGCGACGCCTTCGATAAGCTGCCCAGCTATGCCCGCTGTGGCCTGAGCGAGCGCGAAATCGGCCAGCGGCTGACCGCCGATATCATCCTGGGCGGTGCGCACTCGGTGCCCTTTATGGCGGCGGCATCGGGCTGGGGCGGCTACGAACAGATTATCTCACGCCCGTCGGGCCGCACCCTGAACGACGGCGACATTCTGATTATTGACGTGGGGGCGACGGTCAACGGTTACTTCTGCGACTTCGACCGCAACTTTGGTTTTGGTCAGGTCCCGGATGCGGCGCTCAGAGCAAACGAAGCGTTGTGGGATGCCACCGATGCGGCGATCAAGCTGGCCGTGCCGGGCACCACCACCACCGATCTCTGGCGCTGCATGAGCGGCGTGCTGGAGAAGGCGGGTGCGCAGGGTTACAACGTGGGCCGCCTGGGTCACGGTCTGGGATTACAGCTGACCGAACCACCATCGCATATGCCGGGTGATAACACCGTTCTTCAAGAAGGCATGGTGATTACCATCGAGCCGGGTATGGAATATGCGCCGGGAAAAATGCTGGTTCATGAAGAAAATATTCATATCACCGCGTCCGGCCCGCAGATTCTGACCCGACGCGCGCCGCGTGAATTGATTGTTATCGGTCGTTAATTCTTTTTCTGACACATCAGGGGGTTCACCATGGCTCGTAAATATAAAATCACCACCGTTAAAGCGCTGCTGGCAATCACGCTTACCGGCCTGTTGGGCAGTGCGCAGGCGGCCGTAAACACCAAACAGGAAGGGGTGCTGAGCATCGGTTCCGACTTAACCTGGGCACCCTATGATTACCTGGTCGATGGCGAGGCTGCGGGTTTTGATGCGGATTTAATGAAGCAGATGGCGGCCTCGCTCGGCCTGAAAACCAGGACCGAAGATACGCGTTTTGCCAGCCTGATCCTTGGCCTTACCGGGCATCACTACGATGTGATCGCTTCGGCGCTGTATATCACCCCGGAGCGCGCGAAGCAGATTAACTACATTCCCTACCTGAAAACCGGCGGATCGTTAATGACGCTGAAAGGCAGCGAGTTTATGCCGCAAACGCAGAAAGACCTGTGCGGTAAGAAAGTCGCTTCGCTGAAGGGCGCGGCCTGGGTGCCGGCGCTGCATAAGCTCTCTGCCGGATACTGCGCGGAGAATAAGCTCGGGTCTATTACCGTGCAGGAATATCCATCTTCACCGCTGGCGGCTCAGGCACTGCTTTCGCGCGCGGCCGACGTACAGTTTGACGATGCCGCCGTCTCGCAGATGATGGTCGATCAAACCAAAGGACGTCTGCAAATCACGTCAAAAGAGATTCTGGAGCCGGTGATTATCGGTCTTGGCGTAGCGAAGGGTAACGACTCGCTGCTGAATGCCCTCACCTCGGCGCTGGAAGAGCAGAAGAAGAACGGCAACTATCAGGCGCTGCTGAAGAAATACAACCTCCAGGAACCGTCGGCGGAAGAGATTGCCGCCGCGTACAAAGGTTAACCCCCACCCAGCCCGGAGCCATGCACGGTGCATGGCTCCCAACTATTTTCTTGCGGAGAATGGGAAATGACCTTTGACTGGAACTATCTGCTGGGCCTGTTTGTGGACAAATCTTTCTGGCAGGCGACCGGAACCGTGGTTGAACTCAGCCTTTATGCCTGGGTGCTCGGCATTGTGTTTGGCTTTTTTCTGGCGCTGGCAAAGCAGTCAAAAAATCCATTCCTCAGCTACTTTGCCCGTGGCTACATCTGGTTTTTCCGCAGCCTGCCGCTGCTGGTCCTGCTGATTTTTGTCTACAACCTGCCGCAGTTTTTCGCCTCCACCAGTGCATTTTTGGGCAACCCGTTTATCGCCGGTCTGGTGGCTCTGGTGCTCAGTGAATCGGCATATATTGCCGAGATCCATCGCGGCGGGCTGCTGTCGATCCCGAAAGGCCAGCTGGAAGCCGGTAAGGCGCTCGGCATCCGTTACCCCGGCGTGCAGCGGTTAATCGTGGTGCCGCAGGCTTTTCGCGTGGCGCTGCCCACGCTGATTAACGAATACATCTCGATTGTGAAGCTGACTTCGCTGGTGTCGGTGATCTCTCTGGCGGAGATCCTGCTGGTGGGCGAACAGCTTTACACGCAGAACTTCCTGATCCTCGAAACGCTGACGGCGGTGGCATTTTACTATGTGCTGGTGGTGACGGTGTTCGGCCTGCTGCTGCAACAGATGGAAAAGCGCCTCGATATCGCCAGAAGAACGCCCGGCATGACCAGTGATTTTAACGTTCCCCCGGCACAGGTCGCCACCCGGCGCAGGCTGAATATTCAGCCTGAGGGAGAGTTTGCGCTGGAGCTGAAGCGCGGGCAGAAGTTCTACGGTGAAAATGAGGTGATCAAAAACGTCAGCCTGAAGGTGAAATGGGGCGAGGTGATTTCGATAATCGGCCCCTCCGGTTCGGGCAAGACCACGCTGATCCGCTGCCTGAACGGGCTGGAAACGCTGAATAACGGTGCCGTGTGGCTGCAAAACAAGCCGTTCCTGATCGGCTCCTGGTCCGGTGAAAAATATGATGAAAAGAATCATCTCGGCCGCATCGTCCACGTCGGCATGGTCTTCCAGGGCTTCAATTTATTCTCACACCTGACGGTGCTGGAAAACGTCATGCTGGCACCGCTTTATCACCGGCACGACACCCGCATCGCCATCCGCCTGCTGAGCCTGGCGATGCTGCAAAAAGTGGGGCTCGCCGAACACGCCAATAAATACCCGCATCAGCTCTCCGGCGGTCAGCAGCAGCGCGTGGCGATTGCCCGTGCGCTGGCCATGCAGCCTTCGGTGATGCTGTTCGACGAGCCGACCTCCGCGCTGGACCCTGAGCTGGTGGGCGAAGTGCTGAAGGTGATTGAGGAGCTGGCGAAGGAGGGCATGACGATGGTGATCGTGACCCATGAGATGAACTTTGCCTTCAGCGTATCGGACCGGATTATCTACATGGAGAAGGGCGAAGTGATACACGACGCCACGCCAGCGGAATTAAAACAGGACAGCCAGCCAGAAAGGCTACAGCGATTTATTGGCAGGGTGGGCTAACGCCTGCAACTCGCTACCGCATTCATCCACAGAACCATCGTCAGTTGTAAAAGGAGTGTTCTATGCCGTCATATCCCGCCGCTTATCAAAGCACCACCGGTTCGGCGTTAGATGTCGATCGCGATTTTTATCAGGCGCTGGCCGACGGTGAACGCCGGTTAATCCGTCAGGAGCTTGTGCCGATCCGCAGCGGATTTGCCTGGGAGGTTCCCGCCGGGCATCTGTTTCGTATCACTACCCCGGAAGGCCCGCAGGTTGGCGATCTGAATATCTGGAATCGCGATAACCCCCGTGAGCGGATGTGGGTTGCGCGCACGCGCCAGCTACAGCGCGCGCACCTTTCCACCTTCGATCGGCTGTGGTCAAACCTGCCGTTTCTGCGGCCGATAGCCACCATTACCGCAGACAGCCTGGCGGATTACGGCATCGACGAACACGGCGGGCGGGTGCACGATCTGCTGGGCACCCGCTGCGATCCCTACGTCAATAAAATGCTGACCGGGGAAGATTGTGATGTTCACTGCCACTCCAACCTGACGCGCGCGGTGCAGCCCTGGGGATTAAGTGAGTTTGACGTCCACGACGTGATGAACGTATTCCAGTGCACCGGGCTGAACGATGAGGATAAGTATTTTATGAAGGCCTGCCCGGCAAAGCGCGGCGACTACCTGGAATTCTTTGCCGAGATCGATCTGCTCTGCGCTATCTCCACCTGCCCGGGTGGCGATCTGTCGCTGGCGATGTGGGGGGACGAGGCGCAGGATACGCTGTCGGTCTGCCGTCCGCTGGGCATTGAGATCTATCAGCCCGATGCATCGCTGCTCAAAAACTGGCAGCCGCCGGTGTCGCCGGACTATCGCGGCAATCATGGCATCTGACCAACGATCACTGACGTACCTGCTATTACGCTGAATGCTTCCGCCAGATGCTGATTAAATAACGCTGAGATTATTCCCGGTTAATTTTCCGGGAATAGCTGCAAATTAATCCCTACGTTGTTTGTGGCGTAATTAAAACGACTTGATATTCCCGCACAATGTTATAATCCCGCCGAAAATTACCGCGCCCGCCGTCCGGCATTAAAAAATTATAGTTAATATTGAGGGAGTTATGCTTAGGCGTTTTTTTAGTTATTACGTACCTTACAAGAAGCTTTTTCTGCTCGATTTTGGCTGTGCCATTCTTGCCGGGCTGCTGGAGCTTTCCTTCCCGATGGCGGTTCGCGCCTTTATTGACAAGCTGCTGCCTGCCCAGGACTGGGTGATGATTATTGTTGCCTCGGTGGCGCTGCTGGCGATCTACCTGATTAATACCGGGCTGATGGCGGTGGTGAACTACTGGGGACACGCGCTGGGCGTCGGGATTGAAACCGATATGCGCCAGCAGGCGTTTCAGCATTTGCAGAAGCTGTCGCTGGGCTATTACGACAACGTGAAAACCGGCCACATTATTACCCACGTCACCAAAGATCTGGAAGAAGTGGGGGAAATCGCCCACCACGGCCCGGAAGATCTGTTTATTGCGGTAATGACCTTTATTGGTGCCTTTATTCTGATGGCGACGGTGCATATGCCGCTGGCGCTGATGACCATTATTATCGTGCCGTCGATGACCTGGCTGGTCAGCCGACACGGCAGCCAGATGACCAATACCTGGCGCAAGCTGTTTGGTCAGATCGGTGATTTCAACGCCCGCATCGAAGAGAGCATCGGCGGCGTGCGCGTGGTGAAGGCGTTTGCCAACGAGCATCAGGAAGAGAAGCTGTTTGCCCGCGATAACGTGAACTACAAAACCACCAAGCTGCAGGCCTACCGCATTATGACCGCCAGTATGACGCTGAGTTATCTCAGCACCCGTCTGGTTCAGCTGGTGATTATGGTGGCGGGCACGTGGTACGTGCTGAAGGGTGAGCTGAGCTACGGCGGGTTTATCGGTTTCCTGCTGCTGGTGGAGGTGTTCTTCCGTCCGGTGCAGAAGATTTCGTCGGTGATGGAGAGCTATCCGAAGGGGATTGCCGGTTTCCGCCGTTTCACCCAGCTGCTGGATACCGCGCCGGATATTACCGATAAGCCGGATGCACGCGTGGTCAGCTCGCTGAAGGGCGATATCGAGTTCGATAACGTTACCTTTGGCTACAGCGCTGGTTCGACGGTGCTGAAGGATTTGAATCTGACTATCCGCGCCGGTGAAACGGTGGCGTTTGTCGGGCCGAGCGGAGCGGGTAAAACCACGCTGTGCTCGCTGCTGCCGCGTTTTTACGACGTGCAGGAGGGGGCGATCCGGGTCGACGGTCTGGATATTCGCGATATGACTCAGCAGTCGCTGCGCGGTCAGATCGGGATTGTGCAGCAGGACGTGTTCCTGTTTGGCGGTTCGATTCGTGAGAATATCGCCTATGGTCGTCTGCACGCGACGGAAGAGGAGATCTGGCAGGCGGCGACCCGCGCGCGTCTGGCGGATTTGATCAACAGTTTGCCGGACGGTCTGGATACGATTGTAGGCGAGCGCGGCGTGAAGCTTTCCGGTGGTCAGAAGCAGCGTATTTCGATTGCCCGCGTGTTCCTGAAGAATCCACCGATTCTGATTCTGGATGAGGCGACGTCGGCGCTGGATACGGCGACGGAGCAGGCGATTCAGCAGTCGCTGTCCGAGCTGTCGGTGGGGCGTACGTCGCTGATTATTGCCCACCGTTTGACGACGATTCAGAATGCCGATCGGATTATTGTGGTGGACGATAGTGGGATTGTGGAGCAGGGCAGTCATAAGCAGCTGCTGGAGCGTCGCGGGCGTTATGCGCATTTGTATGATGCGCAGCTGACAAGGGCGTAGTTTTTTAGCGGTTTGGAGGTGGTGCAGCTACCTCCAGTTTTATCTGATGCTTGCTGTGACTGCTGTGACTGCGCGGACGGGTCGCGGCTACGGCTGGCGGTCCTCGCGCCGCTTCGCGGTACCCTCACTTCGTTCGTCAGCCTGTCGGACCGGCTCAGACGGCACATCCATGTGCCGACCGAGCCTTGCGCCCGCGTCCTGCGGGCTTATCCTGGCTTCCT
>NZ_JACVTX010000029.1:0-71554 GCF_016624745.1 Erwinia sp. S43
TGCCTGCCGGCAGGCAAGAGAAGCGTCAGAATTCTTACTGCAGTTAGACAAAAGTGCGGCTGAAGCTGCATAACACACCAACCCGGCATCGTTAAGTAAACGCGTTGCCGTCCCGTGAGGGCATTGTTCCTCACGGGACAGTGCCCTCTTTTTTTTGAAAGAAGAGGAATTAACCATGTCAGACTGGTGCCATAACCGTTTAGAAATCACCGGAAAATCCGCGCTTATCAGCATCATGGAGGAGTGGATCAGCGGTGAAGCCGTACCGCTTTACCGTCACGCCGTCATGCGCAGCATAAAGCTGTTTCTGGCGGGGTGTGGCGGCCTGCTACGCCCGGTTAAAACGGAGTCTTTTCCGCCGTTTCCCGGGTTAATGCAGAGCGGAACGGGACAGGGCACGTCAGCCAACCTGGCGTTTGATCAGTGGCTCGGTTTACTGCGCAATGACGTACCGCTTGACGGGGAGCATCTGCGCAAAATTGAGCGGCTTTACCATCAGTCGGGTATCGACGCGATCCGCTGGGACAGTATTCCGGACGTTTCACGCAGACATATCGCGCGACTCATTGAGGAACGCTATGCAGACTGGTTTGGTATTGCCACGCTTTCCCGGGAAATCGATCCGGGTCAGTGCTGGGAACGACTGAGTCAACTGCCTGACAGGGCGCAACCCTGCGATATGCTGCAGATAATCCCGAGCCGGCTGGCTGCCGAACTGAACGGAAGTGGCGGACTTCTGTCCGGGTCGTCTACGTCCTGCAGCCTCTATTGCCGGCAGTACGGTATGGAGTGGCCGGCAGGTCACAATGTCAGCTGGGAACGTGATGGCGTCAGCAGCATAAAACTTGCGTTTGATTCCGCCTGGTTCCCGCCGGCAGCAGAGGTCATCGCGGCACTGTCATCTACCTTTGACTGTGAAATTCGGCACTGGTACAGCGAGCCGGTTCACGATCTTGATGGTTATGACTGTTACGATCGGGGCGAGCACGTCTGCAGTGCTGAGGCGATTATTGACGAGCTGGACGACGGCGGGCCCGGGCTGCATCTGGTGCCGGTCGTTGAACCTTATGAACCAGAAGGTGCAACATCCGTTCATCAGGCGGCACAGGGATGAGCGGCAACAGTGAGTACCTTCGCTGCCGCGTTATTTCGACGGCTCACCTCAGCGCAGAAGACAATGCGCTGCTGGATGAAATCACGACCCGTGAAGTCGGTAACGGTGAGTGGGTCCACTATATCGGCGGGGGCTATCTTCTGCGGTTAACCGCGTGTACCGCGCCGGTTCTGCGGCTGAAAGAAGCCGGGTTATCGAAAGAAGCCCGCCGCGTGATCGCTTCACTGATGCGTTCGGATGCCGTGGAAATCCTGATTTTTGAACCAGGGGCTCCGGAGGCGGAAGGATTCACCACGTACAGCTGGTAACCAAAAAAGGCAGGCCGTAGGGCTTGCCTCACACCCTGAGGGGAACACCTCCTCAGGGGCGTGTTCCCCTTTTTTATGGAGAACACGCATGACTTTTATCAACCATCGCAGCGCAGTCCTGAAGATTTTCAACACCACGGCCCGTTATCATCACCGGCACAAAGTGTTTGAGGACTTCGTCAGCTGCGCGGCCATTGCGCTGCACAATGGCGTTGCGCACGATGCAGAGCTGGAAAAGCAGTATCTGAGCATAATTGCCGGCTACGAGAAGGAAGACGTCACACGGATGGCTGAGTTATTTCACGCCGTGGGACGTATCGCGAATGATGGCATCAGTGCAGCTTTCCGGCATCGATGCGCTGATGCAGGGAAAAGACTTCATTACCCTGCAGGAGCCGGCGAGCGGTGCAGGTTGTATGGTCATCGCCTTCGCTGAAGAGTTTGCACAGCGCGGTTACACGGTCTCAGAACAGCTGTGGGTGTCGGTAACGGACGTTGATCCGCTGGCCGCCAGTATGTCCTATATACAGCTCTCGCTTTGCGGCATTGCGGCAGAGGTTGTGACCGGAAACGCGCTGACGCTTGAACGGCGTCGCACGCTTTACACCCCGCTGCACTACACCGCCAGGTGGGCAGCAAAACTCGGCCGCGCAGAGCAACGCGCAGCCTGACCATAACGCCTCTCCGGAGGCGTTTTTTTTTGCGGGTCAGTATAGAGTTTGCGGTGGATACTACCTCCCCGGCAGGGCATGGTTCATGGCATGACGCTGACGGAGGTACTGAATACATGCAACCCACGCAGGAGCAGGCACAGATCATCGCCTGGAAAGGCAGGAAACTTGTCGTTACGGCGTTTGCCGGTACGGGTAAAACGTCCACGCTTGAAGCCTACGCGCTGGCAAACCCCACAGAGCGGATGCTTTATCTCGCTTACAATCGCGCGATCAGGGAGGAGTCCGAGCGTCGTTTTCCTTTTAACGTCGAGTGCAGAACGTTTCATCAACTGGCATGGCCGACGTTCGGGCGGCACTTTCAGGCGCGGCTAACCACGTCTCTGCGCGTAACGGATATTGCGCGGCTACTCAACACCCGTCACTGGCTGCTGGCACGGACTGCACTGAACACGCTTAACGCCTTTCTGTACAGCGCCGACGGGGAAATCTCATTTCTGCATCTGCCCGATGAGAGCGATCGGGGCGGACTGGACGCGGGCAAAATACTCGGCGCTGCACAGGTCATATGGCAAGAAATGGCCCGGATGGATTCACATTTTCCGGTAACGCATGACACCTATCTTAAACTTTATCAGCTGTCCGTTCCGGATCTGAATAAGAAATGGGACGTGATCCTTTTCGATGAGGCGCAGGATGCGAATCCGGTGACCAGTCAGTTTGTTCTCAGCCAGCCCTGTCGCATCATCCTTGTCGGCGATCGTTATCAGCAGATATATCGCTTCAGGGGGGCGGAAAACGCTCTCGTGTCTCCGCAGCTGGAGACTGCAGACAGGCTGTGGCTGACGAACAGCTTCCGGTTTGGTCCGGCGGTCGCAGACGTTGCGAATACCCTGCTTGCCGAGGCGGGGGAAACCCGCCGGATCTGCGGCCTTGGCGGTGAGGACCAGGTTGTAGCCGAACTGCCCGCCGGAACCGCGCACTGCTGCGTTATCAGCCGGACGGTAGCGGGCGTGATTGGCTCAGCCCTGATGGAGAGCCTGACGGGTAAAAAGGTGTACTGGGTGGGCGGCATGGAGGGATACCGCATTGGTGAACTGGAAGATTTGTACTGGCTTTCGGTCGATATGCCAGATCGCATCCAGTCGCCGCAGCTGACGCGCGACTTCAGCGATTTTGAAGCATACCGGTCTACTGCCAAAGCAACAAAGGATCCGGAAATGGGGCAGGGAGTTCGGCTTCTGGACATGTTCTTTCCGCTGCCAATGCTGCTGGCCGTGTTAAAAAAGCAGGCGGTGACGCGCGAAAGCGATGCTGATGTGACGGTCGTGACGGCGCACCGCAGTAAAGGGCTTGAGTGGAATGCGGTCAAAATGAACGACGATTTTGTTGATATTAACGGTCCCCTTTTAAACCCGCGCGAAAAAGAAGATGAGTTGAATCTTCTGTACGTATCGGTGACGCGCGCGCGCAAAATTCTGGTGCCGAATGAGCTGGTCTGTGTTGTGACCGGCTGCCTCGATGCACTGAGTGGAGACTCTGAAACGCCGGACGGAAAGGACTCAGAGCGCGCGAAGGCTGTGCTTAATATCAGCAATGAAGCTGAATTATCAGGGAGCCAGAATGTTCAGTAAGCTCATAACCATGATCTCCGGGGGGCAAAACACGGCTAAGTCAGCGCAGGCTGGCGGTAAGGTTCCGCCAGGATATTTCGCGCCACATTCAGCTGCAGAGCTGCTTTATTCCCCGCCTCGTAAGCTCCTTCTCAGGCAAATCTGGGATAACACGTCTTTGCCTGAGGAGATTTATAACCGGCTTTACCTGGCACCGCTTAAAAGACTCGCTGAGAGCGTACAAAACGTGCCGGCCAGCGCGGAAGGTGAATGGAGTAAAGAGGGCGGATACATAGATCTCACCCTGAAATTTACCGCCTGCAGCGTCAGGCTGGCAAAAGGCCATATGTTTCCTCCCGGCGCGTCACCCGAGGAACAGGCCGCTAAAAACACGCTCTGGAATGCGATTGTTTTCTGGTCAGCGCTTACCGCGCATCTGCCGCAACTGACCAGGATTGAAGGTGAATTACTGGACGGGCAATGCTGGATCCCTGGTATGTCATCGCCGGGTGCACCCTACCGATTCCGGATAAGCAATGCAGCTGATGCCGGTACGGCGGCTATAATGGCCGCCAGGCTGTTGCCTGATGACGGGGTCACCTGGCTCTGCGGCGATCGCCAGGCCATGCGAGTGATGGCTTCTCTGGCCGGCGGGGATACGGCGGCCATGCCGCTCATCAAAGAAATTCTCGACAAAGCGCAAGGAATGAGCGGTTCGCCCGCCGGTTGTGCGCAGACTGGCTTGCCTGCAATGGCCGCTGCGGAGCTGGTGCCGGATCCGGGGATACCGGTAACGATATCCCCGGGCGATATCATCAGTGCTGCCTCTGCACTCGCCGATAACCGGCCGGAAAGTTCTGAGGATCTGGCCTCTGGTCTAGCACCAGTGAACGCAGAACCTCCGTTAAGTGCGGATGATGAAACCGGATCTTTGCCCTCGGCACTTTCAGAAAACTGCGGCGCAGTAACTGAGCAGCCGGTGGCTGAAAAAGCGGCTGATGATGACACGACCGTCCTTCTCAGCATGTTTGCAGCAGCTGAACCGGCGGACACCAATGAGGATGAACATGCGGAGAGAGCAGTTACGGCTACAGCAGATGAGTGTTTGCCTGTACAGGATATGAATGAACAGGTAATTGCGGTTCCGGATGAAAGCCCGGAACTTATTCCCGATGCTAAGCCGCAGGAAATACTGCATGTTATTGATTCAGTGCTGGATCAAACTGACAATGAAAAAGTGACGTGTGAACACCCCGTTATTCACGCTGCACCTGAAAGCAGCAATGCAGGTAATCTTGGTGAGCAGTTTTTATTGTGGCTCAGAGAGTCAGTTAATAATAAATCGCTCAGCGTGAATGAGAATGACAGTCTGCTTCATGCAGTGAGTGGATTTATGTTTATTTCCCTGCCGAGCGCAGCTTTTAAATTCATTGAGGCAACAGGAGTTGATAACGATCGCAGGGCTGTTCAGGCGTCATTTGAAAAGAATGGCGTATTGCATATGCGTAACGATAAGCGTTTTTTCAGGGTGAGAATATATGAATCTGAAGGTCTGGAAGGTAAATATCAGAAGCGGAGTGGGTATTTAGTCCGACTCTCTTTATTTTATCAGGCAGGAAAGGATAAGGTTAAAGATAGTCGATATATACTGATTGAAAATTGACAGGGGAACCCGGCAGGGTTCCCTCAGAAAATTCAGGCAGGAATAGCATTTTTCACTACATCAGGAATGCCAGGTCTGCCGTTAGCGATACATGTAGCGGTAAATACCGCTTCTGCATACACAATATCGTTAACCAGTATTTGCTGGACGAAATTGACACGGCTGCGCTTCTCGTTTGCCTGAAGGGCGCATGTTACCTGCATTTCATCCCCTTTCTCCAGGCTCTTTTTAAATCGCATCGTGTATTCAAGGATCATGTGAAGGCGTCCTTCAGCGAACTCCTGTTCCAGATCCAGTCCCAGTTCCTCTTTCATAAAGGCGTGGCGCGTCCATTCCATGTAGAAGGGATAATACAGCCCATCCACAACGCCCTGAAAATCTACGTGTTTTTCATCTACGGAATAGGTTTTGGTAAACATTATAAGTCCTTAAAATAGTTCAGTAGTGCAAACCGCATTGGCAGTATCAGATTTTCAAATTCTTTTTGCGAGGTATCAGCTCCGGTACAGATATTAAGCGCCATGCTCATATCATTCTCTATACCATATATGAAGCTAATGCCATGATATATATTATGTTATTTCCTTTGCGTATCAATGAAGTTATTTTTTTCATTGCGCAAGGCGTCATCCCAGATGACGGTGCTGACATCACCTTTACTTATTTTTGTAAGCTCAATTCCCATCTTTATTAACAGGCTGTCTTTATACTTACCTTCGTAATAAAATTTGTTATCCCATTCAGCGTAGCCGTTGCTTTGATGAGCTGAAATGTTGTTATTAAAGACCAGTAATGTAGATATATATGTAGTGCGCTCAAGCTTGTCGAGGAAGTTTATTACTTCATTGCTGCATTGGTGAAATTTCAATTTCACTTCTTTTGAATCCATTTCACTCTCCGGCATTCATAAATATCGCTCTTCATTAGTGTTATGCTTTGGTTACCTTCCAGGATTATTGATTTTTCGTCCATTACTTTCAGGACACCAATATGTAATCCATTTGCACTTTTCACATAACACAACTTGTTATTATTAGGGTCGATATTTGTAACCGTAGATACAATACAGAACTCTCCGAAACTTACGTATGGTTCACCGTACATGCCGCCTATCTGAACCAGCTCAACATCAGGTAGTTGGCGACTTGCAAGGATGAAAAGCGTGTCTTCGTCGAGCTTCGCATATTCAGTGAACTGCGGAGGGAACCCTTCACCCGTCATGATCCACTGACCATTAACCTGCAGACCATTCTCGGTGAAAAACTCAGCAATTATATGTATCACATCCATTCTACGGGCAGGAACTGAACCGTCAGATTCCCAGCGTGTGTAGGTTGTGTAGGATAGGTCCATGTTTTTTTGCTGTATGTAACTTACAACTTCCTGTGGCGTAGTACCCGTTGCAGCCCTACAACACTTAAGTCTCTTCTCAATCGTGTCTAACATTCGCATTCCTTAACGGAAATTATTGCAATGATTTTAAAGGAAAAAATTGCCTTGGGTTCGGGAATAATTCCTGATGAATGGTAAAAAATTGCATAAAAGGCATTAGAGGTGGTAATATGTAAATAGTTAACAAATTTAGTGTTAAACATTATCATAAAATGACCTTTTCTTGACGCTTTTTAAGTGAGAAGTGAGGGCATAACCCATCCAGAAGCCATCTGAGAGGGTTTTTGAGCAATCAGGGTTCCGATCCGTTTTAGCAACTTGATATTCCTTTACCGTCATTTGGGTTAAGGAAAGTCCTAAGTAAAACTTATCCTGGAGATGATATGCCCTCACATAATCAATCACGAGCCCCGGCTCCCATCATTTATATAGGTCCAGTAAGACGTAACAATCTGGAAGGGTGTGCAGTAAAACTTACTCATTCATCAGGTCGAGTTATAAGCGCTTCGAAAATCGTTCAAGGTCTTATCGACGCTTATTTAGATCAATACGTAACTGAACTAACTGCAAAGTCTGCAATTACGTAACACATCCATTATCTATAGCTCAGCAAATCCACATGTTCCGTGGAGGGATAGACTCATGCCTAATCAGCCCGACACTCAGTTAGCTGTACCTTATTCAACGCAAGCCGAACAATGTGTTCTGGGGGCGTTGATGCTGGATAATGACCGTTGGGATGAAATAAACATCCTACTGACAGCACAAGATTTCTTTGTCGCTGCCCATCGTCATGTATTTAAAGCGATGAGCAGCTTATCTTTGTTATCCCAGCCCATCGACCTGATAACCCTTAGCGAGAAGTTGGAGCGTGACGGTGTGCTTGAGCAAAGTGGCTGCTTTGCTTACTTAGCGGAATTGAGCAAGAACACGCCTTCAGCTGCAAACATTCTTGGTTATGCGGGTGTCATCGTTGAAAAGAGCCGTTTGCGTGATCTGCTGGTTATCGGCAACAGCCTTGTAGCTGATATCCACACCAATCGGCTCAGTTCGCAAACGGTCGCAGAGCACGCTGAAAATGCGCTCTTCCGGCTTCATGAGCAAGGCACAAGCGCAAACGAGTGCGAATCAGAAATTATGGTTGCCCTTGATCAAGTGCTCAGCAAGCTTGAAGTAGCTACTGCAACTGAAAACGGTATCACTGGAACGTCAACAGGCATGGCGGAATTGGACTTTATGACATGTGGCTTGCAACCAGGTGATCTGATTATCCTCGCAGCACGTCCCTCTATGGGTAAAACCGCTCTGGCTGTTAGTTGGTGCATCGGTGCAATAGAAAGTAAGCCTCAAGACGCTGTCTTTATTTTTAGTATTGAAATGCCAACTGATCAGCTAACTATGCGCATGCTATCGATGCGCAGCCGTGTTGATCTGACCAAACTCCGTAGTGGCAACCTGAGCGATGAAGATTGGGGCCGCATCAGCCAGGGTGCAACAGAAATAGCAGCGTGGCGCGACCGACTTATTATCGATGACAACAGCTTCCAGACGCCGGCGACGCTACGTACCCGTGCGCGTCGCTATGTTCGTAAGTACGGTAAGCCCGCCTTAATCATGGTCGATTATTTACAGCTTATGCGATGCCCGGACATGGAAAACCGCACGCAGGAGATCGCCGAAATTTCCCGTTCGCTTAAGGCGCTTGGCAAAGAGCTTGACTGTCCCATCCTCGCTCTGTCGCAGCTCAATCGACAGGTAGAACAGCGTGCGGACAAGCGTCCCAATAATGGCGATCTGCGTGATTCAGGCGCACTTGAGCAGGATGCTGACCTGATTGCATTTATTTACCGCGATGAAGTCTACCACGCTGATACGGCGCATCCCGGTCAGGCTGAGATCATCATCGGTAAACAGCGTCAAGGCCCTACCGGCACCATCAAAACCCAGTTTGACAGCAGGTTTACTCTCTTCAGTGAATATCCTGAAGGCGGGTATGACTTTGGTTACGATTTCAGGAGTGCTGGTCAATGAGTAAACTTCAACTGGTAGAAAACTCGTCTGTTAATAGTAGCAATCAGGCCAGGGATTTTACTCTGGATGAACTTTGTGTGAATCCAGATAATCCGCGCAAAAGCCGTAATCCTTTGTTTGATGATCTCAAAGCATCTATTCGCGCGCGCGGTCTTAATTCTGTGCCTTTAGTGACCCGCGATCCCCGTCTTCCCGATGGTAAGTGGACCTTTAGCGATGGCGGCAACACGCGTTATACCATCATGCGTGAACTTTGGGATGAGACTGGAGATCCACGTTTTTTCAAAATGACCTGCATTGAAAAGCCGTGGCCTGGACGCTTTCAGTGCCTCGCGGGGCACCTCGCTGAAAATGAAACTCATGGGCAGTTAACTTTCATCGATAAAGCTCTTTCTGTAAGTGAAGCGCGGTTATTGCTCCAAGAAGAACGTGGGAAAAAAATTTCTTTGCGTGATCTTGCCGTTGAACTAACTAACAGCGGCCTGCCCGTACATTTTTCCAGTGTTAGCCGAATGGAAGATGTGGTGACAAATATCTATCCCTGGATGCCTGTATTGCTCGCATCCGGCTTTGGTGGTCGTGAGCTTAGAAAATTGCTTAAACTCCGTCATGGAGCTGAAAAAGTTTGGGATAAGTACCAGTTTGAAAAGAATATTTGTACAGAAGCCGATTTCATAAATGTATTTGGTGAGTGCTGCCGTAAATTTGATGATCCTGAACTGTGGTCAATTGAAATGTTCACTGATGAACTTATTGGCGACCTTACAGATGCGTTTCCTTGCGATGACCTTGACTATGATGGCTGGTTGCTTGAGCTACGTGGTGCCGACAAAGTAAAAGCAGAACCTGCTGAAGACATTACTTTTGCTGTTTCTTCTGGTTTACCGGCCAATTCCTCAACTGTTGCAAATGACGATGTAGCTGAACTCAGTCAGCTGTCTGATGAATTGACTCCAAGGGATTCAACCCTGCTTGAGGATGATACTCCTGGCGTAGAGCAATCTACCGCAAAAGAGCAACCTAAGGATTTATCTTCTTTAGTAAAAGAAGATGAATCGCATGCTTTACAGGGTGCGGATGATTATTTACCGGCTGTTGCTCAACCAGAAATCCATTCGCTCTGGCACGTCAGTGCCCTTCAGGATGACATTGAGCATTTGCAAAGTTTGGCCTGGCGTCTGAGCTGGGATATTGCCAGTGCTCATGACTGTGGTAATTCGTTAACACCTGCCAGCGAAAACGCATCGCAGTCTGGTTATCGGCTTTCAGTTCCTGTTGATGATGCTCCTCTTGTAGCCTTATTTCTTGCTTCACTGACAGACGATACGAGTCATCAGGATGCTGCGAACCTCACTTCTGAATTGCTGATCGGGTCATCTGAATCAGCCAAACCTGTTTTTGATGACGAGCAAACCCTGACGGTGTTTCGGCTAATCAGGATCCTTCGTCGTCTCCGCGAACTGCAGCGCAAAAGTGCTGCTTCCATTGTTCCTGCAAATGAAGGGTAACTGATGAACACGAACCTCTCCCGGGCTGCTAATGGCTTCCTGCTTGACTTAGTTATGGAACTCAAAAATGGGTTTATACGGCGCTGTGACAAAATGGGGCTTACGCCTGAAGAGATTGCCACGCTGAAAGATATGACCATTGAAGATATTCATTACATCATCAATAGCGAGGTTTCTGTCCTTTCGTTTCAGATAAACCAGGACAATCTGGCCCGGCTGATGACGCAAGCCAGGGAAGAACAAACGCGTAAGCAACGTATTGATCGCGCACTTGCTCTGGGTGGTTCCATCAAGCTCATGGAGCATTTTTTCGGGCTGATGAGTAATGATGTTGCGGCGCGTCGCAGGATAGCTGGCATAAAAGTTCGTGCAGGTCGTGGAACCGTTCTTAGCGATGAACAAAGTACGGAGCTGTGGGAAATCTGGGCGGCAAATGACAATAAAGCGCTTCGAAGCGAAACGGATGAGGGGCTGGATTTGATGCTGCTTGCCGCTGAACAAATGGATATTTCTCTCACTGCAGTCTGGAACACTGTTCTCAAGTGGGAGAGTGAAAATCTGACAGCGGCCACGCGGAGAAGAGCATGAGTTTTAACCAGCGGAGTGCGTTCACTGTAATCAGATGGGGGCAGGATGCGATTTAAAGAGATCATACCGGGCCTAAAAGCCCCGACGACTGTTCCGGCGTCACTGTCTAAAAAAGCGGTCAGCGCGGTTCAACGATTCTGGCACGGAGAGCGTAACTATAAGCGCCTGAATGAAAACCGGACGGGCTATTACAAGATTGATCTCGGCCCGTTCTGGCGACTGCTCAGCCGTGATGAAGGGCGCACTTGGGAGATGATGAACCATGAGCACTATAACACGGCTATGCGCAACTGAAGCGTAGTCAGAATGCTGAGCGATGAGCCTTTAGCGGCACATTGCTCAGCATTTTTTTGTATTCAGAAGGTGAAGAATGACATTACCAGATGACAGCCTTATCCATCAGGCAGTCACAAAATTAACTGATCGGCTGACGGCACGTTTACCGGAAGAACAGAACAGCTATGTCCGTGGCGGTCTGTTGTTCACGGGTAACATACACGATTCTATGCCGCGCCGGCTGCTTCTCGATCAACGTCTTTCCCCGCTTGATAAAATGGGCTGGATAATTATCCGCTTACACGCTTTGAGCAACGATGGTGCCGTTTTTCCCTCCTATGAAGAATTGCAGCTGCAGCTGGCAACGCCGGGTAAAGGGAGGGCATCAAAAGAGACCATCAGCCGGATACTTCTGATGTTACGCATCACGGGCTGGCTCAGCCTCTGCAAACGCGTCAGGGATGAAAAGGGAAGGGTAAGAGGAAATATTTATGCGCAGCATGATGAGCCATTGTCATTTGCTGATGCAGAAATGTTCGACCCACACTGGCTTAAAACGGTGGCTGAGGCCTGCCTGAGCAGTAACCGGACCGTCAGCGCCACGGCAAAGATAATCATCAGTGAAATCCGGCTTGATCCCACAATGCTCCATCATCGCAGTCATCTCCAGATGATTGAGGCCCGTCTGGGCTCAGCTCAAAGTCCTGAAGAATCGATCCGCCGTGCCGCACCCAGGCAGACAGTCCGCTCGCCGGGTTCGGATTCCGAACTCAGCTTAAAAAAGCATGATCTGCAGCCCGGTTCGGATTCCGAACACAGTGAGAGTACCGGGAATGACAACCGGGTTCGGAATCCGAACAGTTACGTACGTAGTTTTACTAATAATACAGATAAAACATACGTAACCGGTTCGGTTTGCCTGCCAGATGACTTCGCCTCACTGCTGAAACCCGCAGACCGAGACATGGTTAATCGCCAGCTGCAGGCGCTATCGCCTGAGCGTTCTGCCTCGGTGCTGTCGAATGTTATTCGTGCACAGCGTGAAGGCAGCCTGCAAAACCCGCTTGGCTGGTTGCTGACGGTGCTTAAAAAGGCCCGACAGGGGGAGCTTTATCCTGCAGAAAACGTACGAAAAGTACCTGATCACATGAGCTCGTCACCGCGCCCTGAACTACGCCCTTTTAAGCCTTCTCGCCCTGATAGCCGGCAGACGTGCAGTGAAGAGCGCGTAAGAGAAATCGTTCAGAGTCTTAGAATGTCTGTTGGATCTCAGAGAAATGATTAGGCAGCCGGCGGAATCACAAGAGCGAGCAGTATTGCACGGTGCAACAGAGGTTAAAAAGTGATCGCTGTTGCACGGTGCAACAGTGGTTAAAAAAAGAGCAGCGTTGCACGGTGCAACAGTGGTCATTAATTAAGCGTCATAGGCAGCGAACAAATTTTACTTTTCGAATATCTGATTTCGAATTGTTTACGGTCCTCTCAGGAATGAGGATCGCCACTTAACTTACGAAAGCCTTTGCCAATCAGGAGACAGCTATGGCCGAACAGACAACCCCTCAAACAGCGCCCCGGCGATCTGGCGGATTAGTATCCTCGCTGACAGTCGAGCTGCATTCGCATTATGCAATCAGGCTCTGGGAAGGGCGCAATCGATCAGATGAGAAATCAAAGGCGGAAAAACGCCCCAAAATTCTGGGGATGCCGGAAGCGATTTCGCGGGCAGGGTTCGCCGGGCGTGATGCAGCGGCCGGCAACCCCTATGGTGATGAGCTGCTGGTCAAACTTGAAGAGGCCATTAAGCTGGCGACTCAGAAGGTGGAAGAGCAAGTCAAAAAGATAGAAACCATTACAGCCGCCATTCCGGCAGGTATCACCATATCTGAAGTTACATCTTCCGAGCCGCTGAACCTTGATGTATTCAGCCGTTCCCCCCTTGGTTATCGCTGTGTCTGGCTGTTAGTGCATTACGATCAGCTGGCGCTGAAAGCCTTCCGGGCATTCCATTACGGTCTGATCTCCCGTTCACAGCGCGATGATTTTCTTGAAAAAGGGAGTAAAGCGGTACGTATAGTCTACGGGTTGATTCAGAACTACCGGACCGTGCCGGTGACATATGAGGATATCCGCCATAAAACGGCGCGGGGTCTGGCTGCCATAGAGCGCCTGGGGGAACCGGATCCTGCCGTTATGTCAGGCAAAAAACGTTCTTCATTCTCTCCACTTTCTGCCGTTACCTCAGAGGACGATTAATTTGAACCGGATGATTACTTTGGGCGTTATCTGCGCCCTTCTCAGCGGCTGTGCCGGCACTGACTTTGCCAGCATCAACAAAAATATCAGCGATACCGCTTTCAGTATCAGTAAAACCCTGCGTGGCAGTGATTCAAGTTCCATGGATTCCGGCAACGGTATGCCGGTACTGACAAAAGCATCAGCATCTGGCGGGAAGAGTGCCAGCAAACAGTTCAACGTGCCGGTAGATATTGATACGGCAGCCGCGCGACTAAAGCGCCACTACGGCTATGTGAGTGCGGATGAAATTGAACGTATTCGTTCCAGAGATCGCAACAGCCGCTGGAGCGCTGCTGCTATTGAGGACGCTCATCCAGTGTGGGAGGCCGTTCCGGGGAGCTCCTATCGTATGGGCAGCGATGTGGATGACAACGACCATATGGATATCGAGCTTGAAAAGAACGGTTCCGGTACGCGGGTATATGTGACATACAAATCGCCCGTCGCATCGCACCTTACCGGGAGCACGTTCAACAACGTTATGTCTCAGGTCCGCCAGGTTGCTTCTGGGCAGGCACGCTAAAACCGGAGGCCTGCATGCAGCTTTATCTATGTGAAAAACCCTCCCAGGCCAAAGATATTGCCCGCGTGCTGGGCGTCAGTCAGCGCGGCCAGGGGTGTATTACCGGCGGTAACATTACGGTCACGTGGGCAGTTGGCCATCTGCTTGAAACGGCCACGCCCGAAACCTATGGCGAGCAGTTTGGACGCCCGTGGCGCACGGAGGTGCTGCCGATCATCCCGGACCGTTGGCAAATGACCGTCAAGAAAGACACTGCCGATCAGTTTGGCGTTATCAAAAAACTGCTGAAACAGGCCAGTGAGGTAGTCATCGCAACCGATGCCGATCGCGAAGGTGAGGTGATCGCGCGTGAGCTGATGGATTACTGCAATTACACCGGTGCCGTGCGCCGGCTGTGGCTTTCCGCGCTGGATGAGGCCAGCATCAAAAAAGCCCTCAGTGAAATGCTGTCAGGCGACAAGACTGAAAAACTGTATCAGGCGGGTATTGGCCGCTCGCGGGCGGACTGGCTTATCGGGATGAACCTGACGCGGCTTTATACCCTTAAGGCCGGTGAAGCCGGATTATCGGAGGTGTTTTCCGTGGGCAGGGTGCAGACGCCCACGCTCGCTATAGTGGTTAACCGGGATCTTGAAATTGCCGGCTTTACACCAAAGCCCTGGTGGAAAGTCAGAGCGCAGCTTGAAAAAGACGGTGTCCGTTTTGAAGCTGAATGGGTTGCTGCGGAGCAATACTGTGATGATGAAAAACGGTGCGTAAATCAGCAGATTGCACAGGCGGTTCAGCAGCTTTGCCTGAAAGCCGGGAACGGCAGCGTGATTTCAGTTGAGAAAAAGCGGGCTAAAACGCCGGCACCGCTCTGTTTTTCCCTCGGCGATCTTCAGGAAGCCTGCAACAGGAAATGGGGTTTCGGCGCTAATGAGGTGCTCTCTATAGCCCAGTCGCTGTATGAAACGCATAAAGCGACGACCTATCCGCGAACAGACTGCGGTTATCTGCCGGTATCGATGCGGAAAGAGGTCAATGACGTTCTCCAGGCTGTACAGCATTCTGATCCGGCTATCGGCAGCGAGCTTTCCCGACTTGATACCGCATTTACCTCGCGCGTCTGGAACGACAAGAAAATTACTGCGCACCACGCCATTATTCCAACGCGACAGCCTTTCGACATAGCAAAGCTGAACGCAAAAGAGCTCAAAGTCTACTCTCTTATCCGCCTGAACTATCTGGCTCAGTTTATGCCGCTGCAGGAATCCGATGTGACGGATGCCACCTTCAATATCGGTAATCAGCTTTTCCGCACGCGCGGTCGCGTGATGGTTCATGCCGGGTGGAAATCCCTGTTCAGAGGAGAGCTGGCTGAAGAGGAAGAGGGTGATAAGGAGTCCGCCGCGCAGCTGCCAGTGCTGGAACAGGGCAATGTCTGCAGCGTCACCGGCGCAGACGTCAAAGATAATGTGACAAAAGCGCCGCCGCACCACACGGAAGGAACGCTTATTGCCGCCATGAAAAATGCCGCCAGCCTGGTCACGGATCCCCAGCTCAGGAAGGTACTCCGCGATAACGCTGGGCTCGGTACGGAAGCAACGCGCAGCGGCGTACTGGAAACTCTGTTTAAACGGGGTTTCCTGGAGAAAAAAGGAAAATTCATCATTGCCACGCAGATGGCGCGGGAGCTGATCGCTGCTTTGCCAGAGACGCTGACCAGTCCGGGCATGACGGCCCTATGGGAGCAGGCGCTGGATGACATTGCCCAGGGAAAAAGCGGGCTCAGTGATTTTATGCAAAAGCAAAGCCAGTGGACCCGGCATCTGGTCGAAAAAGGGCGGGACACTGCCTTTAAGGTCACGGTTCCGGTCGGCCCTGCCTGTCCGCTGTGTGGCGGACAGACCCATCAGCGTAAGAGTAAGGATGGTAAATTCTGGGGCTGTATGAAATACCCTGACTGTAAGGGGATCGTTGGTGAGACAAACCGTAAAACCCGACGCCAGGCTGCGGGGAAAAGCCGGGGCACTGGAAAAGGCCGGAAAATCCCAGCTTCTGCGCCGGCTACTCTCAATCTGCAGAGCCAGAAAGGTTGACAGTAGTGACATTTGGCTTAAAAATAAACGTGCTTGTCCGTCGTCTCTGACGACCACCAATGATTCACCGGCCTGAGAGAATCGCCTTCGGGTGGCTGAACATAACACTCCTGTAGCCTGCAAGGGAGAACACATCAGTGTGGTACATCTGCTCGCCTTTGGAAGCAGATATCGTCAATCACGGCTCCTACTGCCTGACGATGAAGGTACATTCAACTATCAAGACAGTCAGAATTTAGCTGATTCTGACTCCCCGACGGGAATACTTCTCCCGTCCGGGCAGAAGTTTTCTCCGTCGAACCAAATTTGACCTCCATGGAGAAAACATCATGTCTGTAAACAACACCTCTAATGCCAGTAACACCGGTAAATCTAAAGACTATTTCAACCTGACCATCAACGGACTGGGCTATCTCAGCAACGTTCGCCAGGTAAATGCTCAGTCCGGCACCTTTATCAGCTGCGTGATCAACGCACTGTCAGGTCCGAGCGACAGTCCTTCTTATGTGCGTTTCGACGTCAACGTTGTCGGCAAAGAAGCCAGCAGCCTCATTAACCGTTGCCAGAAAGCGGTAGATGAGGATAAGAAAGTGCTGATTGGCTTTGTTCTGAGCAACCCATCAACGGACATTTTTCAGCTGAAAAATGGTGAGCACGCAGGTGAAAGCCGCGTCAGTCTGAAAGCCCGCCTGATTAAAGTGGACTGGATCAAGATAGGCCAGGACATGGTCTTCAAGACTGAACGCGCTGAACCTCATCAGGCACAGAATACTGCTTCACAGCAGCAATCTTACGCTGATAACTCATTCTAAATCCGCTCACCTTAGACTTGCTATAAACAGAGTAAGTCATCTTTCACAGGTAACTCTATGAATACTCAAACAGGCTTTTTAGCTCAGAAATATCTCAACGTGGTGCTTCCGCTGGAAGTTATGCAATCTGGCCGAGGCTATTATATTGGTACAGCAGATCAGGAAAGCGGGGCACCGGCAACCCGAGAATCTAACGAATATTTTCGTAAGAAAATTGACGCTGAAAATGCGCTTAAAGCTAACTTATGGACTCAGAAAGAGCATCCGTAATAGAAGGGCGGTATAACACAATATGCCGCTGTTTTTTTGCGCCCCCTCACTGCCTTTTGATTACTGCAGTAAATTTCACCATAATCCTTTAAAGGTTACTAACGATGCCTGCCATACTACGGCTAAACGGTTTTCGGTTCTTTTTCTACTCCAATGAAGGCAATCCGCGCGAACCTGCTCACATTCATGTGATAAAGGCCGGTACAGAAGCAAAATTCTGGCTGGAGCCGGTTGTAAAACTGGCAAGTAACGATGGATTTGACTCCCGGACGGTAAAAGAGCTGATGACAGTGATAAGGCAACACCAACCCATGTTTCTGGAGGCCTGGAATGATTATTTCAGCTAAGAACGTTCGGTTCGATCATCACACTATGTGGGTCGAACTCTCAGACGAGCGGATAATCGGCGTACCACTTTCATGGTTTCCCCGGCTTCGCAACGCGTCTGCCGAACAGCTGAAAGATTACGAACTGTCTCCCCGTGGTATCCACTGGGACGCACTGGACGAAGATATCTCAATCGATGGCCTGTTAAAGGGGCGCGGTGATGTAACGCACCCGCCTCATCAGGTCGCCTGAAGGTGCTGATTAAAAAACGCTGACTCCGGTCGGCGTTTTTTTTTGAAATCGCAAAAAGAGTTGTTGATAGAAGCATGCCGAAGAGTTGCGCACAGTGAAGCCTGTTCTCACTGTACAGGAACTTTTCAGATGAAATTTAACGCCGTCTTTGCCGCTTTACCGCTTGCGCTGCTGGCAGGGTGCGTTCAGCAGCCCCAGAAGTTGCAGGAGCGGGCACCTGCTGAACCGGTTGCCCCGGTCAGCGTATCCCGCAATATCCAGGCATCCGCTGATGATGTATATGCGCGGACGCCGGAAGTGGTTCGCTACGATCGCTACCTGCTGGTCAGCACGGATCCGCAGGCCGTGCAACGCGACCCCCTTTCCCAGATTATTGACGTCCGCATCCCCTCCTCAGTGCAGCCAACCGTGGCTGACGCCATGCGCTACGCCCTGAAGCAGTCCGGCTATTCGCTTTGTCAGACCGGTCCGGCTAATGGCGTGTTATACCGTCAGCCGCTGCCGGCAGTCCAGTTCCAGCTCGGTCCTATGCGCCTTCGCACCGCGCTGCAGGTACTGGCGGGCCCGGCATGGGAGCTTGAAGTTGATGACGTACAGCGTGTGGTCTGTCACAGCCTGCGTACCGGTTATCAGTTGCCCGTGACACAGCTGCCGCCGCGTCCTGCCAGCGCCTCCGCACCGGCTGCAGGTGCTCCATCTTCTGCCAGTTCCTCTCAGGTGATCGCCCCTCGTCCCATTCAGGCCCAGCCTGCTCACGGAGGGTGGCTGACAAAATGACCACAGAAACGTCCTTCCCTCACGAAAATGCAGATGACGGTGTTCCGTCATCAGGCGGCAGGTTCAGCGCCGTAAAACGCCGGCTGCCGGCTATAGCACTGACCACGCTTTCCATTGCCGCGCTTGGTCTCGCATTCATATCTCTTCGCGCTGGCGTGTCGCAGGAAAACCGTCTCAGTTACGTCGAAAAGCAGCAAAACGTGGTTTACACCCAGGCACTGGCTAAAACCGATCTTGAACCTCTCCAGGCAAACATCAGCACGCAGGCCGAGGCGATAAAAAGGCAGCAGGTTCAGCTCGATGCGGTCCGTAAATCTGTCGAAGCCTGGTCTGCCAGAGGCTTATCTGAAGCAGTCGGTCAGTTTCGCCATTCGATCGATGAGCTAAACGATTCGCAGACTGCACTGCAGAGCCGTCAGGCTGCACTGGAACAGTCAGTTACCGCACTGCAGAACCCGCCTCAGAAAGCCCAACAGGCCACAGCTGAACCCAAAGCGGCAGCGCCTGTAAAAAAGCCGGCACCCGCTAAGCCGCACCGGGCAGTCAACACCGTGGCCCGTAAAGCGCCATTTGTACTGACCGGCGTTGAAAAGCGGGGCACGGAGTCGTTTGCGGCCATCGCGCCGTCGGGATTCAGCTCGCTGGCTGAAATCCGCCTGATCGGCGAAGGCCAGACCGTTAATGGCTGGACACTTGTTCACGCCGGTTACGGGCAGGCGCAATTTCGCGTAAACGGACGCTTAACGACTATCAACGTTCGCTAACGGAGGCGATATGAAGCTAAAAATAGCCAGTCTTGCAGTGATTATGCTTTGCTGCTCTGCGCAGGCCAGCGTTCAGGTTCAGAATTCCAGGGGCGTACCGGTGGATGCGCCGGCGCAGAGCGTGCAGCAAAGCAGCGTGCAGGATCTGAAGCAGCAAGCCGGTCAGTGGGGGCTGAGTCAGGACGATTATCAGCGCTATCAGTCGCTGATGAACGGTCCGCGCGGCATTCAGTCACCGGGTCTGGATCCGTTGTCAACGCTGGGTATCGAGGCGCGGAGTCAGGCTGAGCGTCGTCAGTATGCTGAGAAGTGGGTAAAGGAAGAGTTTGCGCGTACGCAAAAAGAGCTGCATTTCCAGCGCGAAGTCACCGCCGCATGGAAGCGGCTCTATCCGGAAACGCTTGCGGTAAATATGGGCAACGCAGCCGGCATTGCGCACGACACAGGAGGGCGGCTGGCACTGTTCGTTAAGTCAGCGGGCTGCGGGCAGTGTGACGCCCGGCTGGCAGCGGTATTAGCCGATAACAGGCCGGTTGATATCTACCTTGTAGACAGCCAGGGCGATGACGGGAAACTTCGCGGCTGGGCAAAAGACCATCACATTCCGCTGGACAGGGTGCGCAGCCGTCAGATCACACTGAATCACGACGGCGGTCGCTGGATGCGGTTCGGTAACGGCATCATGCCGGTGGTTCTGCAGCAGGGGGAAGACGGATGGCAACTCGCCGCATTCTGACCGGAGCGGCGCTGCTGCTGCTTTCATTTTCCACGTTCGCCGGTGGCAAACAGACCGTTCCGGAGGGGTATGTGCGCGTGGCGCAGGCGCACAGCGTGCCGCCGGAATCGCTCTACTCCGTCAGCCTGCAGGAATCATCACGCAGGCTGCCGCAGGGCGAACGCCCGTGGCCGTGGACTCTCAACGTCGCGGGTAAGGGCTATCGCTATAAAACCCGCCTTGAAGCCTGGCAGGCACTGCAGGTGTTCATGAAAACAAACTCACTGAAGCGCATCGATGTCGGTATCGCCCAGGTTAATCTCGGCTGGAACGGCCAGCGTTTTACGTCAACCTGGGAGGCGCTGGATCCTTACGTGAATCTGAACGCCGCTGCCGCGATCCTGCGTGAGTGCTGGGACCGGAAACCCGGAAGCTGGCTTGATGCCGCCGGCTGCTATCACCATCCCGCAGGGGGCGCACCCGCTGCCCGCTATCGCGCTTTCGTTAAAAGCAAGCTCGCCATGCTCCAGCCTTCGCCGCATCTGCCGGCGGCTACCGCAGTTGAACAGACAGCGTCCGCATCGGTGCCGGATAACAGCCTCGTCTGGATAAATCCACGGAGTCAGTGATCATGAATCTGAAAAAACTCATCGTTACCGCATTCATTGCATTTTCGCCTGCCGCGCTGGCTGAGCTCAACGTCATTGCAGACTTGGGCGGACAGAGTACGCAGGCTATTTTCGAGGCCGTAAACCGCCAGGATACGCCGCCTGCGCCTGCTGCAGCTCCTGAACAGGGGGAAGCGGCCATGCTGCCCGTTATTACGCCAGAACTTTCCCCCGGCAACGTGACTCCGCGGGCGCTGCAGCTGTCGGGCATCGGGGCGCTGTTTATCATTGGTGATGACAGCTATTCACGGCAGTGGCTGCAGCAGAACGCACAACAGCTTTCGGCCAGCAATGCAGCCGGACTCGTGGTGAACGTTGAAAGCATGGCATCGCTGGTATCTTTGCGTGGTCTCGTGCCCGGTCTTCAGCTGGCGCCCTCATCGGGATCTGAACTTGCCCGCCGCCTGCAGCTGACCCATTACCCCGTACTTATCACGGACAGCGGCCTGTCTCAGGAGGTAGGGCAGTGATATCAGCTCCTTACGTCGCGGCACTGCTGATGGCAAATCCGGTCCTGCTGGCCGTCGTGCTGGCCGTGATTATTTTTCTGCTCTGGCGCTTTCGCCGGCAGTCGGCCAGCGAGCGGCGGCACCGCCGGTATCGCGCAACGGCAGAGCGCGTCTATACCCGCCTTCGCCAGCTCAGCGGAGACGGGCAGCGCATGAGCTATCTGCGCAAGATTAATCCGTATGTCTTTGAGGAATTACTGCTGCTGGCATTTGAGCGTCAGGGCTATGCCGTACAGCGCAATGCGTCATACAGCGGCGACGGCGGCCTGGACGGACGGGTACACATAAACGGCGAGTGCTGGCTGATTCAGGCTAAGCGCTACAGCCGGGCGATAACGCCGTCGCACGTTCAGGAATTTGACGCGCTGCTGACGCGCATGGGGCAGCGCGGTCTGTTTATTCATACCGGCAGGACCGGCCAGAAAAGCAGGGCTTTCGGGAGCGGTTCACAGCAACTGATGATTATCAGCGGACAACGCCTTCTGGCTCTGCTGGCAGGTAAACCCTTTAAGGAGTTCTTTCTGTGAGTGATAAATACGTAATTGAAGCCCTTCTGCGCCCGGCTGTTGAACTGAATACAGCGGTCGCAGCGGGCACTGCCGCCATCGTCTGCGTGACAGCGCCCTGGGCAGTCGCCCTGGCACCCTCCGTCAGCTACGTCACCGCCGGCGGATTCGCCGTGCTTTCTGCCATACGCGCGCGTCAGGGAATACAGGTCATTCGCTACCGCCGTAATCTTCGCCGTTTACCGCGCTACGTAATGACGTCAAAACAGATCCCCGTGAGTAAACGCCGGCTTTTTCTGGGCCGTGGGTTTCGCTGGACCCAGAAACACACTCAGCGCCTGCGCGATACGCTGCGCCCGGAAGTGGCCCACTACCTTAAGCCGTCGAAGCTGTATCAGCTTGCCCGCCAGTTAGAGGAAGCGACAGAAAGCAGTTTGCCGGCGATCGGCAAGCTGCTCAGTGCAGATTCGCCAGTCAATCCGGTTCGCCCGCTTCCCCCGGTTGGCGGTAATCCGGCCGTACACGGCATTGAGCCGGATGAAACTGACGTCACGCTCGATTTACGTGAGCGGGTCGGCCACACGGTTGTCTACGGGACAACCCGCGTGGGCAAAACGCGCCTCGCTGAGCTGTTAATCACTCAGGATATACGTCGTGGAGACGTCACTATCGTGTTTGATCCGAAAGGCGATGCGGACCTGCTGAAAAGGGTCTGGGCGGAAGCGCACCGGGCTGGCCGGGGCGATCAGCTGACCGTTTTCCATCTTGGCTGGCCTGATATTTCCGCGCGGTATAACGCCGTAGGGCGCTTCGGGCGCGTATCGGAGGTGGCTACGCGTGTTGCCGGCCAGCTCAGCGGTGAAGGTAACAGCGCAGCGTTTCGCGAGTTTGCCTGGCGGTTCGTGAATATCGTTGCCCGGGCGCTGGTTGCGCTCGGGGAACGCCCGGATTACACGCTCATCACCCGGTACGTGAACAACATCGCCAACCTGTATCTGCGTTACGCCGAAAAAATCATTACTGAGAAACTGCCCGAACTGAACAGCCAGATCGAGAACAACGCCAACGCGTTCAGTGATGATGACGTGCCGCGCAACATGCAGGGGCAGCCTGAAGCTATCCGGATTTGGGCAGTTGAAGTGGCGCTGAGTTCGGACGCAGGAAACGCGCTGTATGACCCGATACTTGACGGATTGCGCTCTGCCGTACGCTATGACCGTACCTACTTTGACAAGATTGTGGCGTCACTGCTGCCGCTGCTGGAAAAACTGACTACCGGTAAAACAGCGGAGCTGCTGTCTCCCGATTATCTGAACATGGAAGATCCGCGCCCTATTTTTGACTGGGAGCAGGTTATCCGTAAAAAAGGCATCGTTTACGTGGGGCTTGATGCACTCAGCGACAGCGAGGTTGCCAGTGCCGTAGGTAACAGCATGTTTGCCGATCTGGTGAGCGTGGCCGGGCACATCTACAAGCACGGTATTAACGGCGGCCTGCCGGGTTCAAAAGAGGGAAAAGACCCCATTAACCTGCACTGCGATGAATTCAACGAACTGATGGGCAACGAGTTTATCCCGCTCATCAATAAAGGCGGCGGTGCGGGCATGCAGGTGACGGCCTATACGCAGACCTCATCTGATATTGAAGCCCGCATCGGGAGTGCGGCCAAAACCTCTCAGGTTCAGGGTAACTTCAACAACCTGATCATGCTGCGCGTGAGAGAGAACCGGACGGCAGAGCTGCTGACCTCACAGCTGCCGCAGGTTGAGATCTACAGTAAAACGCTGGTCTCAGGTCATCAGGACTCAGCTGACGTCACCGTCAATCACGACTTTACCTCCAGCACCCAGGATCGCGTGGGCACCATTAAGGTGCCACTGCTTGAGCCTGCCGACATTGTCACGCTGCCTAAAGGTCAGGCTTTTGCGCTGCTTGAGGGCGGCCAGCTCTGGAAAATTCGTATGCCGCTACCGGCGGGCGATGCAGGTGACGTGCATATGCCTGAGAACATCGCGCGTCTTGCAGAAGAGATGCGCCGGAATTACCACAGCAGTGAAGGGTGGTGGGACAGCCGCAGTTCAGCAGCTGCGCCAGTGAAGGGAGATAATAATGGCTGAGGCACGTCGTACCGCACCGCAGCAATATCCGCAGCAGCACCCCGCGCAACCGCGTGAGCACGGCCTGCTCTATAACCTGGTCTGGGGCTGGCCGTGGAAACTCGTTGGCGTGATCCTGGCTTCACTGATGGTGAGCCTTGTCATTGAATATGTCGGTATTGCGTTCTTCTGGCCTGAAATGGGTGCCGCGCACAGCCAGGCGGTGATGAATACCGAGTTTGGCTATCTGTCTTCTGATTTTACCCGCAGCCTGCTGCTTTCCGAGCCGGCTGCAACGGTGACGCGCTGGATAACGGATGCCTATCAGTGGGCGTTTGTGGACAGTGGGATCATCGGCTGGATACAGGAAAAATATCAGGCCGAGATGAACAGCGGCAATGAGGTATCGCGCAATCTTAAGGGTGCCAGCCGCTGGATGGGGAATTATCTGCAGCAGTACATGCTGGCAACGGTATATGTCTCTATCGTGACGCTGATCCGCGTCACCATCATTGCCCTTTCTGTACCGCTGTTCGTACTGGTTATATGCGTTGCCGTGGTTGAAGGGCTTGGCCGACGTGATTTGCGCCGGTTTGGTGCCGGTTATGAGTCATCTTTTCTGTACCACCGCGCGAAAAGATTGATCAAGCCAGCTGTTTATCTGCCGGTGATGGCCTACCTCTCATGGCCTTCTGCGGTCTATCCAAACCTGCTACTGCTACCCGCAGCATTAATGCTGGGGCTTACCATTACGGTTACAACTGCATCGTTCAAAAAGTATCTTTAATGGCCATATACCAAAGCCTGTAAAATGCAGGCTTTGCTAAATTTCCTTACTAAATAAGATAAAGGTAAGATCACAGTAAACTTGTGCGATAAGTAAGATACGGACATCGGTTTAATGCCAAAAATGTTATTTAGTGATCGAATTTCACTATTAACAGCCGGTGAAATGCTCAATTAGCCGAAAAAACAAATGCAATTTTAACCAATACAACCGTCAATCCTTGCGATCTACCTTCCTGCCAGGAACCTGAGAGCACCCGGAAACCTGCGTTTATAAAGACAAGTCTCTTTTCAGGTTTCGCTGAGTACGAAAGTGATAACTTTGCGTAACATATCCCTGTCGAGAGCCTCTCCGAATGCGGGATTACGTACCGAACGCACAGCCATCCCTTCCAGTAAGGAGGTGATGATTTCACATTTTGAAATGACGTCTTCAGAGGCACCGCCCAGAATATTATAGAAATCCTGAAAGACGTCTTTATCGTATTCCTGGATCAAGTGCGCTATAGACGCATTGCGTGAAACCTCTGCTGAAATTTCCATTTTCAGCGCCGCGGTTCCTCTGTCTAAAAAGCGCTGCTCATCCGCAAGCGTGGCATCAACGAGCGCCTCAACAGCGTTTTTGGTTTTCATCGAGGATTTCACGTTAGAAATATAGGTTTCAATCTGACTCCTATCTCTGGCGACGATTGCCTCAACGATCCCCTCTTTGCTGCCGAAGTAATGATAGATATGACCGGAGCTCATTCCTGCTGCGGCTGAGATCTGAGACATGCTCGTTTTGTGGAATCCCTGAAGCTTAAAACACTCAACAGCAGCCTCCAGAACCTGCTCTTTGCGTCTTTTTGCTATATCAGAATCACCGCCATTTTTTTTAACAGACATACCTGAACCTTATTGTCCTGAAAATTATCTTCGCGAAAGGTGGACGTAAACATCACTGACCAGAAAATCAACCATTTAACAACGCAAGCGATTGATAAATATACATTTAAATCATATGGCACGCCGTAAAGACTAACATCATTTTCTGAATGTGTGGCGTGATTTTTGCAAAACTGTCAAGAGCTCCACAATTAATAAAAACTTGAATCACAACTTTACATTTTTAGGTCGGTCGTTCAACCTACAACGCGCTATGCCGCAGGTTCGTGCGCTTAATCATACGCTAATAAAAGATTGGTCAACCAACCTAGATCACAATTCGGGATAAAAAATGTATTATTTTCATGATATTAAAAAAAGAAAACAGCTGGGCAACTTCATTAACCTGGCGTTAATGATCGGCGCTACGAGCCTCCTCAGCGCGTGTGATGACGCACCGGCTTCCACGCCTGCTGCAGAACCACCCGTGGTAGGCGTGTATAAAGTCGAGCCCAGCAATGTCCGCATGCTGACGGAATTACCCGGACGCACCAGCGCCTATCTGATAGCGGAAGTCAGACCGCAGGTAGGGGGCATCTTATTAAAGAGGGATTTCACCGAGGGTACGGACGTAAAAGAAGGCCAGACCTTATACCATATTGACCCAGCGCCTTATAAAGCGACGCTTGCCAGTGCTGATGCAAGTCTGGAATCGGCTAAGTTACTGTTCTCACGGTACAGCAAACTCGCGTCCTTAAATGTCGTCAGCCAGCAGAATCTGGATGACGCGAAGTCCCAGTATCTGCAGGCAAAGGCCAACGCCGACAATGCCAGAATTAATCTTAACTACACCGAAATTAAATCCCCGATTTCGGGAAGAATTGGGCGTTCCAATGTCACCCAGGGAGCGCTCGTCACCGCCGGGCAGACAAATGAATTAGCCACGGTGCAGCAGCTGGATCCGATCTACGTGGATATTTCACAGCCGGCATCGGCCCTGGTTCAGATACGTGAGGATCTGGAAAGCGGTCGCCTCAAAAGTGATGACGAAGGCCGGGCAAAAATCAGCCTGGAATTTGACAACGGCACAAAGTACAAACAGACCGGCACTCTTCAGTTCTCCGAAGTCAGCGTCAATGAAAGCACCGGTTCGGTAACCCTGCGGGCAGTTTTCCCTAATCCTGACGGCGTTTTGCTGCCCGGTATGTTTGTGCGCGCGCAGCTGCAGCAGGGGATCCGTGAAAACGCCATTCTTGTGCCACAGAGAGGGGTGACGCGGGACACTCAGGGTAAAGCGGTCGCGTTAGTGGTGGATGCTGACAACGTTGTGGAACAGAAGAACCTTACAACGGATCAGAGCATTGACGGGAACTGGTTAATCAGTGCCGGACTTAAGCCCGGCGAGCAGGTCATTGTCGATGGTTTACAGAATGTGACTCCTGGAATGATTGTTAAGCCTGTTCAGGCTGCAAAAAATTCATCCGAAGGCAGTTTATCTAAGACGTCAGATCACAAAGATAATACGGATATTTAAGGGAGCAGCATGTCCAGATTTTTTATAGATCGGCCTATATTTGCATGGGTCATTGCCATCATCGTCATGATCGCAGGTGCGCTTGCAATTTTAAAGCTGCCCGTTAATCAGTATCCCGATGTTGCACCTCCGGCAATAGGCATTACGGCTTCCTATCCGGGCGCCTCGGCGCAGACCGTTCAGGATACGGTGACTCAGGTCGTTGAACAGCAACTGAACGGCCTTGATGGCCTGCGATACATTCGCTCTGAGAGCAATTCAGACGGCAGCGTAAATATTGTTGTGACCTTTGAGCAGGGGGTTGACCCGAATACCGCACAGGTTCAGGTTCAGAACAAACTGCAGCTTGCCACACCAATGCTTCCTCAGACCGTCCAGCAGCTGGGCATTCGCGTCTATAAGTACCAGATCAACTTTATGTTGGTGGCCACGCTGATTTCAGAAGATGGCCGACTGGATAACAACGCACTGGGCGATTTGATTGTATCGCAGCTGCAGGATCCCCTCAGCCGTACGTCAGGCGTTGGCGATTTTTATGTCCTGGGCGCTCAGAACGCGATGCGTGTCTGGCTGGACCCGATTAAGTTAAACAATTACAAGTTAATGCCCAGTGACGTGATGGCCGCCATACAGGCACAAAACGTTCAGGTCTCCTCCGGTCAGTTAGGCGGACGGCCGTCAGCAGATACCTCAAGATTAAACGCAACGGTAATCGGCAAAACACTCTTCACCAGAGCCTCTCAGTTCCAGGACATACTGCTCAAGGTAAATCCGGATGGCTCACGCGTCTTATTAAAAGACGTCGGAAACGTCATGCTGGGGTCGGATAACTATGACTTCAATGCCAAGCTGAACGGTCACCCCAGTGCAGGTATTGCTCTGCGTTTAGCCACCGGCGCGAACACCATCGACGCCGTCAGCGCCGTGCGTTCAACCCTGGATCAGTTAGCTAAAACGCTGCCGCCGGGCGTTAAAGTGGTGTATCCGTACGATACCGCTCCGGTGGTAAAAGAGTCTATTAAAGGCGTCGTGCATACATTAGTTGAAGCGATCGTCCTGGTTTTCCTGATCATGTTCCTGTTCCTGCAGAACTGGCGCGCCACGCTTATCCCAACGCTGGCCGTGCCCGTCGTTCTGCTGGGCACCTTCGGCATCATGTCAGCCTTCGGCTTCACTATTAACATACTGACCATGTTTGGTCTGGTGCTGGCAATTGGTCTGCTGGTTGATGACGCCATCGTGGTCGTGGAAAACGTCGAGCGAATTTTATCTGAAGAGGACATCTCGGCGGTTGAAGCGACCCGTAAATCTATGGATCAGATCTCCGGTGCGTTAGTAGGCATCGGGTTGGTGCTGTCCGCCGTATTTATACCGATGGCGTTTTTCGGCGGTTCCACGGGCGTAATTTATCGTCAGTTCTCGTTAACTATCGTTTCTGCAATGGCGCTATCCGTACTCACCGCGCTGATCTTCACGCCTGCACTCTGTGCAACGCTGCTGAAGCCGGTCGGTAAGGATCATCATGATAAAAACGGATTTTTTGGCTGGTTCAACCGCGTGTTCGAAAAAAATGCGCGCCGGTACGAAAATGGCGTGTCCCGGGTAATTACAGGCAAACGCCGGTATTTAATGCTGTTTTTATTCATTGTGGTGGCTTTAGCAGTGCTGTTCCCCAGACTGCCGACCTCGTTTTTACCCGATGAGGACCAGGGAACGATGGTTGTTCAGGCAGAGTTACCTGCCAACGCCACTATGGATCAGACCGATGCCGTGCTGGATAAGGTGCAGAAATATTTCGCCGAACAGGAGAAAGACAACGTTCAGGCGGTATTCGCCGTCAGTGGGTTCAGCTTTGCGGGGCGCGGCCAGAACTCAGCGCTTGCCTTTGTGCAGCTCAAGCCCTGGGATGAGCGCAAGGATACCGTATTTGATCTTCAGCGCCGGGCTATGGACTACTTCGGCACAATAAAGGAAGCCAGGGTCCTGGCGTTTGCACCGCCGGCGATCATGGAGCTTGGCAACGCCACGGGGTTCGATGTTTTCCTGCAGGACTTCAGCGGACACAGCCATGCCGAGCTGATGAAGGCTAAGGAAAAAATCCTCTCAGAAGCCGCTAAAAATCCGGCACTCAGTATGGTGCGTGCTAACGGTAAAAACGATGAGCCGCAGTACAAAATCGAAATTGATGATGAAAAAGCGAGCACGCTCGGTGTCAACCTGGATGACATCAATACAACCATGTCGGCCGCGTGGGGCTCTTCTTTTGTCAATAACTTCCTGGATCGCGGACGTATCAAGCGCGTCTACATTCAGGGTCAGCCTCAGTCCAGGATCACGGAGAAGGATTTCAGCCAGTGGTACGTGAGAAATTCATCCGGTGAAATGGTTTCATTTGCCTCCTTCGCTTCAGGAAAGTGGGAAATAGGTTCGCCTAAACTGGAGCGTTACAACGGTGTGCCTGCTGTTGAGCTTCTGGGCCAGCCTTCACCGGGTTACAGCTCAGGCGATGCCATGGCTGCAATGGAAGACATTGCGAAAGATTTGCCATCCGGCATGAAGCTCTCCTGGACGGGCCTCTCCTATGAGGAGAGATCCTCGGGTTCACAGGCTCCGGCCCTGTATGCGCTGTCAATCATCGCCGTTTTCCTGTGCCTTGCAGCGCTCTATGAAAGCTGGTCCGTACCATTCTCGGTAATACTGGTCATTCCGCTGGGGGTTATTGGTACCGTGGTTGCCACGATGATGCGCGGCCTGGAAAACGATGTTTTCTTCCAGATTGGCCTGTTGACGACGGTGGGACTTTCCGCCAAAAACGCAATTCTGATCGTTGAATTTGCCAAGGAGCTGTACGAGAAAGAGGGGAGAACCTTATCTCAGGCGGCCATTGAGGCAGCACGTCTCCGACTGCGTCCGATTATTATGACGTCTCTGGCATTTACAATGGGGGTCATACCGCTGTTAATTTCCAGCGGCGCAAGCTCAGGAAGTAAACATGCCATTGGTACGGGCGTCGTAGGCGGCATGGTGACGGCGACGTTCCTGGCCATATTCTTCATCCCTCTTTTTTACGTTTTAGTGAATAGCCTTAAAAAGCGTAAAAATAATACTGACACATAAAGACCATCTGAGCCGGCTGGCAGGAAATCCACATCTTGCCGGCCGGACAGTTCCTGTAAAAGTAAATAGCAACGAAAGATCATGAGGTATTTATGCTGTCAGACTATTCAAACATTACCGTATTTTTTGATGCTTCCCCTGAAGGATTGAGCGTACTCGCCAGATCAGGAGAATTAGCATGTGTACAGAATTCTCATCTGATAGGCGTGACGTCTATGCGCCATGAATCTGGCGTCCCGGAAGAGTCCTTTTCAAGAGGGGATGCCATCATTGAGGTAATAAAAAAACATCAGCTCGCAACAGCCAGTAAATTACTGGAGCTGCATCATGGCATACAGGATATTTCCGATAAGCTAGGCGTGCAGGCTGAACTTCGCGTTATACCGTCGACGGAAGATAATAAAAATGCAATTCAGCATGCTTTATACAGCGATCTGGTCATTTTTAATTATCCGAGCATGAGTGGATTACCGGAGGGAATGACGATCAACTCGTTCATTTCCTACTCCGGCCTGCCGATAATTGTCGTTCCTGATAGCTGGCTGGGAGAGGGGATCGGAAAAAGAGTCACCATTGCGTGGAACGGCAGCCGGCAGGCGTGGCGGGCCGTATCTGACTCTCTTGGCCTTTTAATCAGTGCGGAAGAGGTTCAGCTACTGATTGTGGATGCACACCACAGTCAGGGCCTTCACGGTGAAGACCCCGGCGCTGACATGGCGGCTTACCTTGCACGCCATGGCGTCAGAGTCGACCTCGTCAACGTCGAGTCCGACAGAAGAGAGGTTGCTGACGTCATTATAGAGCACACGACCGCTCACGCATCCGACCTGTTGGTAATCGGTGCCTGGAGCCGGCCACGCCTGTCCGAACTGATCCTGGGCGGTACCACTAACAGCCTCCTTAAAGATGTGCGGCTGCCCCTGTTTATATCCCGCTGACTGGAGGTTAACTTGGTCAGAAAAACCAAGGAAGAAGCTTCCATCACAAAAGAACGCATAATAAAAGCGGCGGAGGAATGCTTTTGCGAACACGGCGTTTATCTGAGTTCTTTCGATATGGTGGCGAAAAAAGCAAAGTGCACCCGGGGAGCTATTTACTGGCATTTCCGGGATAAAAACGAGCTGCTTTACCACGTCACTCAGAGCTTCAGATGGCCTTTAATGGCCGAACTGAAAGGGCTGTCGTCAGGCGATGAGCATATATTTAACGCGCTTGTTTCCATGTTCAGGCGCTGCATTAATGATTTATCTACGGAAAGTCAGGTGCAGCACTACCTGAAATTAATGATTTATCGCTGTGACGAGGCCGAAACTTACAAGCCATTGCAGCTAAGCCTCTCAAAATTCATGTGTGATTTTGAGAAGTTAGTAAAAGATGCGATGTGCTTATCCATAAGTAAAGGCGAAATAGATGGGGAAGACAAGTCCGTAATCATAACAAATATCCTTCTTTACTCTTTTTATGGTGCCGTCAGAAAATTTTTTATCACGGGGAAATCCCAGAAGCCATTAACAGAGTTTATTGAAATCCTTGACCACATTCTGGGGGAGTTCGTCATTAACAATAAGAATTATGTTTTAGATGAGAGCTCTGACTAATCCTGCACCTTGCTATTCTGAGAGGAAAATCGTGAGAAAATTCACGCTAGAATTATTACACTGGATTGAACAAAATCTGGGAAGCTCCCTGACGATACAGAAGATCTATCGTAAGTCCGGATACAGCAAATGGCACATCCAGAGGCTGTTCCGGGAAGAGACTGGCATGCCATTAGCCACCTATATTCGCAACAGAAGACTCGCCAGGGCGGCTCAGGTACTGAAGTTAACGAACATGCCTATTATTGAGATTGCAGAAGCGCTGGGATTTGGCACACAGCAGGCATTTACACGGGTCTTCTCAAGGCATTTCAGAACGCCACCCAGAGTCTACCGGGATAGCCGTATGTGGAACTTTACCGGGATCATCCCCAGTTCGACAATGGTAAGGCATCCCCTGCCTCCACCTGATTATGTGAGTCTGGATATCAGCCTCAGCCATCACCACAGTTTCACTAATGATGTTGATTTTCATAGCATAGAATGTATGAGCGATAAGATTACCCGCTTGTCTAATCTTGAAATGACAATGCTCGAACAGGCTGAAACCATTTACTCGGTTGTCCATTGCGAACCTGTAGGCAGATTCGGGGATGCCAGGCTTAATATGTTACTGTGCGACACGACTCATTCCGACGAATTAGAAAGTATCAGGATGGCAGGCAGTTACCTGAAATTTAACCTGCTTGGGAGTTACGATGAATTCAGGAACATGATTTCAACAATCTATCATTTTGAACTGCCGTTAAGAGAAGAAGTCCGGAGTGAAGGCCCGGACCTGCTGGAAATTAAAAGCATAAAAACTTCTAATGGTTATAGTTATTTTTCAGGGTGCTACTACATTCCGGTCGCATCAAAGAATAGCTCTCCGGACTCTGCTGTTCATTAAGAGAATCAGGTTCAGTGATTTATCGGGTTCGCTTATATCAGCGGATGAAAACCGGCCCGAAAAAACAAAGGCAATCACCGACTGGTTGCATTGTAAATGACGTATTGCAATAAGGCTTAATAAGTAGGGTGTTAATTTTTCATATGAACTTTTATACGCTATGCGTACTGGCATTTGATATCCGCATGATTTCAATGAACAAATTACTGATCACATATTGATGATGCAAAAAATGAAAGACAACAGAAAAAAGAAACTGAATAAGAAGACCAATTTTACGGAGTTCGACATGATTCGCTTTGTTTCGCTTCTCACCCGGGAGTGTTTATTCCTGCTATTCGCATCGGTTTTTATCCTGCTGGCAATGTCAGCCATTTACGTTGACGTTTACTTTATGGACAACGCTCTTCATGAAAATTCCGTGACTGAAATCCTGCAGGAAACCATACTGGCAGGCATAGCCGGGCTGTTTTTCTGGTGCGCGACAAAGCGCCCTGAGGTCCGCGGGGGGCTTATCCTTATCGGGGGTTTTTACCTATGTATGCTGATCCGGGAGCTGGACGGGATTTTTGACATGATCAGGCACGGCAGCTGGCTCTGGTTTGCTCTTACAACCACCGTCGTGTGTATTGCACTTTCCGCGCTCATACCCGCAAGCACCGTTACAGGTCTGACTGATTTTATTCAGCACCGTTCGTGGCTGATGACTGCGACGGGGTTGATCATAATATTAATATTCTCACGTATATTTGGCATGAATCAGCTCTGGGAGCATCTTATGCCTGACGGGTATAACCGGGAAGTTAAAAACCTGGCGGAAGAAGCGACGGAATTACTGGGATACAGCGTATGCTTTCTCTCCTCAGTGCTTTATCTGGGAGAAACGCGTGAAAAATTCACTGCTCTTCGGAAAAGCTGGACCTGATACGGATAATCTCGGACTGTCATTTTAATACAGTTAGTTATCAAGATGACGAGGCTGAACTTGTCTTCGTCATCACATTTCAATAACCAAACTGACCCAAAGTAGGGCTGTTTCCTTTCTTCTTCCTTTACCCACTCAAACCATTCATCGCCAAACTTCACGGAGCGGCCGTGGTTCCATAGCGGTTTAAACATACGGCTTGAGGCGGCTTCTTGTCCCACCATTCTGGTCCGTAACCCCAGTACACCGGATCAATTTTCAGTTCGCCGTTGCGCTCGCTCAGCTGTAGCACGTTGGTTCCTGGCGCTAAGTTGTAACGGCCGATGGGTTCCGGATCATGCACGTAATCGCTGTCGGCTGCGCCAAGGGCGTCAAAGTAAACGTCCCGGCTTTTATACTGCGCAAACCGTCCGCACATAGTGTCTTTCTCTTTCTGCACGATACCTGTTAACGCGCGCTATGCCTGATTTTACTCATCATTCAATATTAGTCGGCGAAACCGCAGATTAAATTTTGCGTTCGGGGAATTAATTTAATGTCTTACGCTGGTCCCTCTATCAGAGCTGGACGGAGGCACCTGAAACTTGTTTTCAGATGCCGGCCGTCAGCAGGCAAGGCGTACAGCGCCGCGTCAGAGCACTTGTTTAGTTACAACAAACAATAAGCTTTAGATTCACTTTAATCAGCATTCGCGCTGCTTTCTAAATTTTTATTTTTCCAAAAAGAGTTAACGGCTGAACCCGGCAGCCAGATTTCGCATGCTTACCGCACTCAACAACCACTGGAGGTGCATATGAAATCTCTTCGTCCGGCAACACAACTTCTGTTATGCGGCGGTGTGCTGGGCCTGACCTTTCTCGCGTCCTCTCCGGCGTCTGCATCTGAGAAAGACGAGCTGGCATCCGCTCAGCGAATGATCGTCCAGGTTCAGGCTTCGCTGGAACGGGCGCGGGTTGCCGCAGCACAGGCTGATCCGTCGGAGCGTGACCGCTACTTCTTCGATTACCAGCGGGCTAATGGCGATTTGAAAACCATCAGCGCCGGCATTGATCGCTATCTGGAACCAACGCGTGCCCAGCCCCGCGATTTGTCTGGCGTGGCAGGAAATTATCGCCGGGAGCGTCCCTGATGGCGATGACTGCTGCACAGGAAGCTGCCTTTAAGGCAGCTTCCGGAAACGTGGAACCCAATCTGCTGCACCTGCTCTGTCTCGGGCTGCTGATCGCATTCCTCTTCTTCTGGGCAGCATGGGCAATCGTGGATGTCTACTCCGGCTGGACAAATCAGCGTCTCAAGGAGGGCGCGATGGGCAGAGCCGTAGTCCGCTCAGTCTTATTGTTAGTCGTAAGTATCTGGATGTTTTGTAGTTAACCCTAAACCCACTCTTTTTACAGGTGAAATCATGTCTAAATTCGTATCAGCAGTAACCCGCGTGACCGCTAAAGCTCAGACTAAAGCTAAATCAGCCTGGGCACGTATCCTGACGGCTGGCCTGCTGAGTACTCTGGCTGCTAAACCAGCTCTTGCCGATTTGCCGACGGTTGAAGGTCCAACGTCGAGCGGAACGGGTACTGGCCTGATGGGAACGCTCAGCGGTCATGTGCAGGATGGACTCGTCCTTGGTGGTCTCGTTCTGTGCGGATTTGCATTCTTTAAAGTTGCTGAAGCTGGTCTCGTAACGTTTGGTGAGGTTCGTAATGACCGTGCCTCCTGGACCAAATTCGGGTCCATTGTTGTTGTCGGGGTTGTCATGCTGGTCGCAGTTATCTGGCTGCTCGGCAAGTCTGCAGAAGTTATCGCGTAAGGGACAGTCCCAGATGGCGACCATTAAATTTTTACCGGATCGCCTGAATGCTGAGCCAGTCGTATTTCGGGGGTTTAATACCCCCGAGTTAGGACTGGCAGCACTAATTGGCATCTTATCCGGCTTCATACTTTCCCTGCCCTTCGCGTTACTTTTTGGCTGGCTTGCCATTCCAACCGGCACTCTGCTTTTCCCACTTGTATTGATTGCGTTTGGCGGCAAATGGCTTGCCAGCAAAAAACGGGGAAAACCAGAAAATTATCTCTGGCAGCAATTTGAGTTAAAGAAGCGCCGCATGGGGTTGGGGGATTTCAGATTGATTATTGACTCGCGGGGCTGGTCCCTGCGACGCAGCAAAAACCTCAGGAGTACCAGATGAGTCGTTTTCGCCACGCGGTTAAGGGCCGCGATCAGCATATTTTCACCCTGCGGGCGGCCTGTGTCGTATTGCTGCTGTTACTGGTTACCGCTATGGGGGGCTGGATGCGGGCACCTGAAAAGCTGACCATCCACAACCCGCCTGATTTGCGCAAGGGCAGCACGCGTCCGTGGTGGGAAATCCCCCCTCCGACCGTGTACGGTTTTACGTATTACATCTTCCAGCAACTCAACGCCTGGCCTAAAAACGGCAAAGTAGACTATCCCGCCCGCATTCAGTCGCTTTCAGCTTACCTGACGCCACAGTGCAAGGCGTTTCTTGATGAGGATTCAAAGGTTCGCGGTGAAAAAAACGAGTTAACCGACCGCGTGCGCGTCGTTTACGAAATTCCCGGACGTGGTTATTCAGGTGACAGCGTGAAGGTCATCGATCGCGACAACTGGATGGTGAAACTCGATCTTGTTGCCGATGAATACTACCTTACCGAGCCGGTTAAACGCGCCATGGTGCGCTATCCGCTAAAAGTCGTGCGCTGGGACGGCGACTCTGAATCTAATCCATTTGGCATGGCGCTGGACTGCTATGAAGGCATCCCGCAGCGTCTTTCCGCCGCGCCTGAGCAGCCGAAACCAGAAAGAAAGGGGATGTTCTGATGTTGAATCCATCTTTTACCTCAGGATCGCGTGCATGCCTTGTGGCGCTGTCACTGTCACTGCTGCCGGTGGCAGCGATGCTTTCCGTACCGGCGCAGGCGGACGAGCTGATGAAATGGGAGCGCGTGCCGCTGCAGATCCCCCTCAAAGCGGGTCAGGAACGCGTGATTTTCGTTGATAAAAACGTGCGCGTGGGTTTCCCGCCGGCGCTGAACGGCAAGCTGCGCGTGCAGAGCACCGGCGGCGCGGTCTATCTCAAAGCCGACAGCGATTTCCCTCAGACGCGCCTGCAGCTGCAGGACATGGAAAGCGGTGAGGTTATTCTGCTGGACGTCCGTACGACGGCCACCGCGTCAGCCGAACCGGTTAAAATCGTTTATAGCGGTGACGTCAGCACCCTCAGCAGTGCAGCCGCCGGCACCGGAGAGAAAGCCGCCAGCGACAGCAACAGCGCGCAGACGAAGCGTAAAAAAGTCAGCTATAAGGCTCCTGTTCCAGTACTGCTGACGCGCTACGCAGCCCAGAATCTATATGCTCCGGTGCGAACCGTTGAAGCCGTGCCGGGCATTCATCCCGTTAATCCGCACCTGCCATCACGCATTACGACATTATACCCCTCGGCTCCTGTGACCGTGTCACCGGTAGCCGGCTGGGGCGTGGCCGGTCGCACCGTCATCGCGGTGAGGATCCGCAACAGCTTGTCGCAGAAGGTTGTGCTAGATCCGCGAGAGCTGCAGGGCCAGTTTGTCACGGCCACCTTTCAGCACCGCTGGCTGGGTGCCGCCGGCACGCCGGAAGACACCACCACACTGTACCTGGTCACCGCCGGTCGTCCTGATGACGCGTTTGTACGTGAGCCATCCGTAACCCATAAGGCTGCTACCCGCCCGGCCCAGAAGGTGATCCGCTATGAAAATTAAGTCAAACGGACTGGTTAAAGTGCTGGTTCCGGCCATTCTGGTCGGCGGCGGATTCATTGCGGTGAAAAGTTATAACAGCAAGCCGCAGGAGCCCGCCGCGCAGGCAGCGCACGCACAGACAGACGACGCGCTTAAAAACCTGTCTCCGCAGGAGCTCAAAGCACTCGGCATCGAGGGCGACACGCCGCAGGATACGCTGAAAACCATTGTAGGCTCGCTAAACGCCGTTCGTCAGCAGCAGGATTCTCTTAACAAGCAGAATGCCAGACTGCTGGACGAAAATGAAAAGCTGCGGGAGCGCAATACCAACGTTTCCGGCCAGGTTAATGAAGCCGTTCAGGGCGTGGAGAAGAGCTATCACGAGCGTGAAAGCCAGATGCGCCAGCAGCAGAACGTCCTGACGTCAAAAATCAACGAGCTGACGAATAAACTGCAGAATGCCGGTAAGGGTATTGCAGACAAGGCAAAAAATACGGACAGCGATATCCCGCTGGGTCTGGGTCTCGACGGTATGGGTGCCGGCGGTGGCAATGCCCCGGCCTCCGGCAGCGATGGCCTGATGTGGGTCACGCCCCAGGACAGTCCCTCCACGTCCTCAGCGCAGAAAAATGGCGCGTCGGGCAGCAGCGCCGGCGGTTCACAGTTCCCGACGTCGTTTCTCAGTGAAAACGCCCTGACGAAGCAAAAAGGCAGCTATGAACAGCAGGTAAAGGGTTCCACCGCTGAAAAAGGCGCGGAAGAGGAGGCCGAACCGGTTTATACGCTGCCGGAGAATTCCACGCTGATTGGCAGCCGCGCCATGACGGCACTGCTTGGCCGCGTACCGATCAACGGCACCGTCACCGACCCGTATCCCTTTAAGGTACTTATTGGTAAAGACAACCTGACGGCCAACGGCATCGAGCTGCCGGACGTTGAGGGTGCGATCGTCTCCGGCACTGCCTCCGGCGACTGGACCCTGTCCTGCGTGCGTGGTCAGGTCAACAGCGTCACCTTTGTGTTCACCGACGGCACCGTGCGTACTCTGCCGAAGCCGGACCGCAGCGGCAAAGGCGGCAATAACAGCAACCAGAACGGCGGTAAAGAAACCGGCACCAGTGGCGGCATCGGCTGGATTTCTGATGAAAACGGGATCCCCTGCATCTCCGGCACGCGCAAGTCTAATGCCTCAAGCTATCTGCCAACGATCGGACTGCTGGGTGCCGCTGGGGCTGCGGGTGACGCCATCGGCCAGAATCAGACGACAAGCCAGACCAACGCCTACGGCGGCGTGACCTCCACGCTTACCGGAGACGCCGGGCAGGCCGTTCTGGGCAAGGCGATTTCAGGCAGTTCTGATGAAATTACCGAGTGGGTTAAACAGCGCTACGGGCAGACTTTTGACGCTATCTACGTACAGCCGGGGGCAAAACTTGCCGTACACATTACCCGAGAGCTGGCGATCGACTACGAAGATAAGGGCCGCAGGGTGCGTTACGACTTCACCCTGCCGGGCGAAGACGGCAGCACTGGCGGACTGGACTGAGGAGAATGACCATGAGTATTACTGCAAAATTCGGGATTTTCATGATTATTGCAGCCTGCGCGCTTGCCGGCTGCTCCACTAACAAAGATGAAATGCTGCCGCCGGGTAACAGCAACATGCTGGAGCTGTGGAAAGGCACCGACGGTGAATCAGGCGTCTCGCGCGGCAGTGAAGCCCGCAGCACGCTGCGCCGTGGCCTTTCTGACAGCGAGCAGCAGGCCGCACTGCGCGACGATCGCAGCTACAGCCGCACGCAGGAGTCTGAAATCAGCCAGCAGTTCCCGCGATTGCCTAATCCTGACATGGTGATGTACGTATTCCCTCATCTCGCACAGGGAAACACTCCCGTGCCGGGTTACAGCACCGTTTTCCCCTTCTATGACCAGACGCAGTACGCCATGCCTGGCGAACGTACGGAGGCGCTGTAATGTTCGGACTCTTCAAAGGGAAATCCCCTGAAAAAAACCGCCACTTAACTGATGTTTCTGAGCAGGCCGGCCCGGAGCCCGTTACCCGTACCGGTAAAATGTCTCAGGCTGATGAAAAACGCGTTTATTCACACAATCCGTCCATCGTTGATTATCTGCCGTGGGCAGAGTTTCTGGATGCGGAGCAGTGCCTGCTGCTTGATGATGGTATCTCCGTGGGTGCCGTCTATGAAGTGACGCCGGCGGCAACCGAAGGCCGTCCTGACGAGCGCCTCGAGCAGATCCGCGACGTGGTGGAAGATGCGCTGCAGGACAGCTTTGACGATCTGGCGAGCAATCCGTGGATCGTTCAGTTCTACTGTCAGGATGAGAATAACGTCGATGCCTACCTTGACCGGCTGCGCGGCTACGTCAGGCCGCACGCGCAGGGCAGCGAGTTTACCGAGACGTGGCTTAAGGAAACCGAGCAGCATATGCGCGGGATTGCGCGTCCTGAAGGTCTCTTTGAAGACAAGCTGATCACCGGCCAGCCGTGGCGCGGGCAGCAGCGGCGCACGCGCATGGTTATCTACCGATGGGCGACAAAAAACAGCGCTGATTTGATGTCACCCATTGGCATGCTGAATCAGGCGTGTGAGCGTCTCTGCAGCGCCTTTTCCAGCGTCAATATCCACTGCACGCGCCAGAATGGCCTGCAGGTTCACGCCTGGCTGCTGCGGATGTTCAATCCTGCGCCCGAGGGCATGAATAAAGAAGCGTTTTACCGCGCGGCGGCCTATGAGGACAGCCGCGACACGCCTGCAGGCATGATCCCTGTAGAGAATGATTTCGCCGAAACCCTGCTGTTCACGCCGCCACGTTCTGACGTTGAAAACGGCGTGTGGTGGCTGGATAACATTGCCCATTCAGCCATTTCCGTGGAGCGCCTGCGTAAACCCCCTGAGCCTGGCACGCTCACTGGCGAAAAGAGCCGTGGTGAAAAGAAAATTAACGCGCTGATGGACACGTTCCCCGAAGGCACCATGCTGTGCATGACGGTTGTTGCAGAGCCGCAGGACACGCTGGAAGAGAAGTTTAACCGCCTGGCGAAAAACGCCATCGGCGAGAATACCGAGTCGGGGCGCGTCCGTCAGGACGTCGCTGCGGTCAAGGAGCTGCTGGGAAACCGCCACAAACTTTATCGCGCCGCCATCACCTTTGTGCTCCGGGCAAAAGACATGCCCGAAATGAACCGTAAGCGCATCGAGCTCAGCACCGTACTCCTGAACGAAGGGCTGCAGCCGGTGCGCGCTGAACATGACACTGGCCCGCTTAACACCTGGTTGCGAGCGCTGCCTATGTGCTTTAACCCGCAGCACGACAAAAAAAACTGGTATACCCGCCTGACGTGGGTTCAGCACCTTGCCGGGCTGCTGCCCGTCACCGGCCGCGAAACCGGGACCGGCAACGCCGGATTCAGCTTTTTTAACCGTGGCGGCGACGTGCTTGATTTTGATCCCCTGAACAAGGATGACCGCTCTCAGAACGCGCACATGCTGCTGTTCGGACCGACCGGCGCAGGTAAGTCCGCCACGCTCTGCTCAATGCTCTGTCAGCTGATGGCCGTGCACCGCCCGCGTCTGTTCATCGCGGAAGCCGGTAACAGTTTCGGGCTGACCGCTGACTACTTTGAAAGTCTGGGCCTTACGGTCAACAAAGTCAGCGTCAAACCCGGCAGCGGCGTATCGCTGCCCCCCTTTGCTGATGCGCATAAGCTATTTGACGGCGACGCGCCCGCCCCAGCCATTGATGAGAGTGACCTGCCGGATATTGAAGACGATCCGGATGATGATGAAGAGAACAGTAAGCGCGACATTCTGGGCGAAATGGAGATCTCTGCCCGAATGATGATCACCGGCGGCGACCCGAAAGAAGACGCCGCGCTGAAACGTGCCGACCGCGCCATGATCCGCGAGGCGCTGATTATGGCCGCGCGTAAAACCCTGGAGGAAGGCCGCCAGATGCTGCCGGGCGACCTGCAGAATGCGCTTAACGCCATTTCACTGGAGACTGAAAGCGGCAACGGGCAGGTACGTAATGAAACCCGCCGGGCGAAAGCGGCTGAAATGGCCGAATCCCTGGGCATGTTTACGCAGCACGGAAGCTTTGAGGCAGAACTCTTTAACCAGGAGGGTTCTCTGTGGCCGGAGGCTGACGTTACGCTGATTGACCTGGCGCACCTTGCACGTGAAGGATACGAGGCGCAGATGGCGCTGACGATGGTGTCGCTGACCAACACCATCAACAACATTGCTGAACGTGACCAGTATCTTGAGCGCGACATTGTTTTTACCGTCGATGAGGCGCACGTTGTGACGGTTAACCCACTTCTCGCCCCCTATATGACCAAAGTGGTCAAGATGTGGCGTAAGCTTGGCGCATGGCTGTGGCTTGCCACTCAGAACCTTGAGGATTACCCGAACGCTGCCGGTAAGATGCTGAATATGGCGGAATGGTGGATCTGCCTGACGATGCCGAAAAAAGAGGTGGAGGATATTGCCCGCTTCCGGACGCTTTCAGAAGAACAAAAAGCCGTGCTGCTTTCCGCCAGTAAACTCTCACGGTGCTATACCGAAGGTGTGGTGCTCTCGAAGAAAATTGAAGCGCTGTTCCGCGCTGTTCCACCCAGCCTTTACCTCGCGCTCGGGATGACGGAGAAAGAAGAGAAAGCCGAACGTAAAGCGCTGATGCGCAAACATAACTGTTCTGAGCTGGATGCTGCTATTCTCGTAGCGAAAAAACTGGATCGTCTGCGTGGATTGATGACGGAAGATGCGGACGGGATGCCCGAACACAATGATAAGAGAGAGATGCTGACCGCATGATTAAGCTCAAGTATGCGCTACCTCTGACCCAGCGCCCTGCGCCGGACGATACGCCAACCCCTGCTATGTTCAGCCTGCATCCGCAGGGGGAGCCAGCGATGACGGCAACGACGGCAGAGCGCCTTAAAGCAATGGAGAACGCGTTGAGGTCAAGGCTGCAACCGCCGGTAACGATCACCTGTAATCCACATCGTATTGGTAAGAGCAGCTGCGTGTCGGTTCATCTTGAGGACAGCAGAGGCAAGCGTGCGGACATTCTACTGACACAGGAAGGTCGCGCCGGACTCCCGCTGGATCACGAATTTGACTCACCGCGCTGGCATGTAAACGTACCAGATGCCGCCGACATGATTTTTCTAACTCTGTGGGTTAATGAGTTATTTAAAGATTAAGCAAAATACTATCTGTTTCCGGCTCTTTGAGCCGGTTTTTAAAAAGGAGATCAAATGGCACTTTCAATATCACTTGCTGCATTCAAAGTTAATGCCGGCGGGGAAAGCATCACCAGTTTTGAAACTCTGAACCCACCTGGAATGGCAGAGTCTTTCTGGAGTTTACCGGAGGCAAATCTTTATCTGGTCTGTAGACTGGCCCCATGAATCTCCAGACAGCTGGTATCACTTAAGTTAGTGATAGTCTTAATACTAGTTTTTAGACTAGTGGTTGGAGTCCGGATGATTGATGTTTTAGGCCCAGAGAAGCGTAGACGGCGAAGTGTTCAGGAAAAAATCGCCATTGTTCAGGAGAGCTTTGAACCCGGAATGACCGTGTCGCTGGTCGCCCGCCAGCATGGTGTTGCTGCCAGTCAGCTGTTCCTGTGGCGTAAGCAATATCAGGAAGGCAGCCTCACAGCCGTTGCCGCAGGAGAACAGGTTGTGCCTGCGTCGGAGCTGGCATCTGCGATGAAGCAAATTAAAGAGCTGCAGCGCCTGCTGGGCAAGAAAACCATGGAAAACGAGCTGCTGAAAGAAGCCGTTGAATATGGCCGACAAAAAAAGTGGATAGCGCACGTGCCCTTGTTGCCGGAGGATGGCGAATAAGCCTTGTCAGTCGTTGCCTCCGGGTCTCACGTGCGCAACTGCATGCCACGGCCCGTCGGTCAAAGAACTGGCAGGATCGCCGGCGCAAGCGCAAGCCTGATGATACTGAAGCGCTGGCCCGTATCCATACTGTTATCGGCGATCTGCCCACCTATGGTTATCGTCGGGTATGGGCACTGCTGCGCAGACAATCAGAAACTGACGACATGGTGGTGCTCAATGCCAAACGCGTATACCGCATCATGCGTCAGAATGCGCTGCTGCTTGAGCGTAAACCGGCAATACCGCCATCGAAGCGGGCGCATACAGGGAAAGTGGCCGTTGGAGAAAGTAACCAGCGGTGGTGCTCTGACGGCTTCGAGTTCAACTGTGATAACGGTGAAAAACTGCGGGTCACGTTCGCACTGGACTGTTGCGATCGCGAGGCACTGCACTGGGCGGCCAGTACCGGTGGATATGACAGTGAAACCGTGCAGGACGTCATGCTGGGTGCAGTGGAGCGTCGCTTCGGTAACAGCCTGCCAGCATCCCCCGTTGAGTGGCTGACAGACAACGGTTCAGCCTACCGTTCTCATCAGACGCGTCAGTTCGCCAGAATGGTAGGACTGGAGCCTAAACATACGGCGGTACGTAGCCCGGAAAGCAACGGGATGGCGGAGAGCTTCGTGAAAACGATGAAGCGCGATTACATCAGTATCATGCCGAAGCCCGACGGGTTAACAGCGGTAAAGAACCTTGCGGAGGCCTTCGAACATTACAACGAATGGCATCCGCATAGTGCACTGGGATATCGTTCGCCACGGGAATATCTGCGGCGGCGAACCAGTAATGGGTTAAGTGATAAAAAGTGTATGGAAATATAGGGGCCAATCCAGTCTGTATGGCAAAGAAAAAAGGTGAACTTCGTGATGTTAAAGCCGGGATCGCGGTTTTAACGAGCCATACTCACCACGACAAAGAATTTCAGGACGCTGTTATGGGTCTAATTCGTACCAGCCCTGTTCTCAAGCCTATCAGCGAAAAATCCAATATGTCACTTTTACCAGCTCGGCTATCTGTTCAAGGTGAAATTCCAACAGAAGACGAGCTTAAAGGTGTTTTTTCCAGCAGTATCTTAAGCACAGTAGCGCTGGTAGTGCCTGATATTACAGAGCGGGGTACACCCGCTTATTTTCCTTTTCATATCTCTTCCGTCACAATCTTATCCCCCCCCCCTATCAGAAATTTTCAAAATCGGAAAAAGAGTTTACTGCTGAAAGCCTGACTAGGCGCTGCCACTCTGACGGCCTGTTACCGTAACGGAGATCCGCTATGCGACTCAGGCTATTACACTCACTTTTCCTGTTTATACCGTTTCAGCTGATGGCCGGCACCGTTGTGTATACCGATGCCGGACATCCCCCTCAGAATCTGACTGAAGAAAGCTCTGTTGTCTGGCTTGATGCCCCCGACCGTCTGCAGGACTCCATTTTTGGCAAACTGGCTGCAGATCCGCAGCTGGCCGCTCAGCAGGCCCGCGAAATCATTCAGTCGCCGCAGTGGCACGGACAGCAGGAGCAGATTGCTCAGGCATACCGGCAGGTTGTGCATGCCTGGGAGATCGGGCTACATAAGTTCCCTGCCGTTGTTTTCGATGACCAGGATGTGGTTTATGGCACGTCCGACGTTGCCCGGGCTGCCACGCTTCGCAGTAAGGGAGATAAATGATGCGCTTCTCCCCAGGAACACACTTCAGCGCCGCCGGTGTTGCCACCGTGCTGGTAGCAGCCGCGACGCCGGCCACGGTTTCTGCCATTAATACTGCCGGCATCATTGCCAGCGCCATCACTCAGGACTGTATCAGCTGGCGCGTCAGCGGCATCTGTTACTGGCTGATGTGTACGCCCTTTGGCTGTTCGGTGAAAACCTCCGTTAAGGTGACGCACTTCATTCCTGAAGTCGTAGTGTCCACCTACACCGGCCCGGGTGGTAATCCCTGGACAGAAATGGCGTTTATGAGCGGCGCGTCCGGTACGATCGATAATGCGCTGACCAGCGGTGCGCCAGCCGGCGGCGGTAATGCCGCCGATATCAAAACTCCCGGCCAGCGTAAGTCAAACATCAAATTCAAGTACGCCGATGCGATAGGCCACCCTGCCACCTCCGTCATTGGTGGCAGCATTCCCGGTTACTCGTGCGATACCGCCGCCACGCCATTTAATCCCTACTTTCTGAGTACGCTGGATTCACTTGTCTGGCGATCGGGATTACCTGAATCGCTGTATCCCGAGGCGCTGGTTCCCGGCCAGCGCGAACTGGGCAGCCAGGTCAGCGCCAACATGTGGGGCAATATTTATCCCCGCTCGGGCTTCGTCAGTCAGACGGACGATGACAAAGCCTCTGCCGTGGTCGCGCAGCGGGTCGCCGACATTATCACCCGCTCCGGGCAGCCTCACGTTTATCAGGTACTGAAGGGCACGCACAAAGCCGGCTACTGGCCGCCAGGAGAGGTGAAAGAAAACACGGGCACGGCGAATCATAAATGGCAGCGCCTTTCACCCACGCTCTCCGCTTCCTGCGCCGTCTTCCCTGACGGCGCGTATCCCATTGCTCAGGACGGCAACGAAGCCTATGCGCTATGGCAGCCCTACAGCTGCTGCAAGCGACGCGGCCAGACCTTCCTCTATTCAACTGACTTCTGAGAGGCACAATGTCACCAGTTCAATTTAAATCGGCCGCGCTTGCCCTGTGCATTGCGTCCGCAGCGGCATCCGTGCAGGCGGCTGATGATAAACAGTCCGGCGCATTCGGTATTTCACTGCCCTCCGTAAATAACAGCGCCATAGGCTACGGCAAGGACGTCAGCGGCGCGGTTTCTGACAAGCTCTACTATACGCTCGGCGGCGGCTCAGTGATTTCACAGCCGGCAACGCGCAGCAGCATGCGTAAAATCGGTATGAGCGCAGGCTGGAGCAGCGACCTGATGTGCGGCAACTTCGACCTGAAAACGACCGTCGGTAATCAGCTCAACGGGGTAACAAACGGTTTTAAAAATCTCATGGGGGACGTGGTGCAGAACGCCACCGGTGCCGTCGCCAGCCTGCCGGCAATGATTATCCAGCGAGCCAATCCCGGCCTGTACGACATGCTCACAAACGGCGTGCTTCAGGCAAACGTCTCTTTTGATAAAGCCCAGCTCAACTGCCAGAACATGTCGAAGCGCATGATGGATTTTGCCGGTAACAACAAATGGACGCAGGGCGCGGTAATGGATGAGTACCGATCGCTTGTTAACAGTGGAGACGCAGATGCTGTCCGCGTGAATAACTCAGCGGACAAGCTGCAGGGCAACTCAGGCCAGAACTGGATCGGCGGACAAAAACGGGGCGGTCAGGGGCAGAAGGCCATCCGGCCAACACATGACTTAACGGCCGCAGGGTTCAATATGATGAACAGCCTGCCGGTATTGAGCTCTGACACGGTCAGCAGCAGCAGCTGTAACGGGGGAGCCTGCGGAAAATATGCGAGTGCTGAAGAAGCCGCTAAAGCCGTGGTTCAGGTTGTGGGAGACAGCTCCCTGCGCACCTGCAGCGATGCATCTCAGTGTACCAGCGGCGATGACGAACAGCAGCCGGGGGCTACTCAGGCCGGCACTGGTTTTGCCCCGATTCTGGAAGAGACCACCAAAGAGAATACTGAACAGCTGGTAAAACTCGTTAACGGCACCGAGCAGCCCAACGCGACTAACCTGGCAAAGCTCAAAACAGGCAGTTTGCCCATTACTGCAGGTGTTATCAGAGCACTTCAGCGGGATCCTGATAACGCAGCCCTGACCGCCCGCCTCGCCGGCGAGCTGGCGATGGCGGATACGGTTGAAACCGCGCTGATTATGCGCCGCATGATTGTTACCGGCATGTCTGAGCCTAACGCTGCCGCGCAGAATGCGGCCATTGAGGAAGGCGATCGTCGCGTTGCGGCCATCGATCGTGAGATCACCGCTTTGCGAAATGAAATGGAGCTCAAGCGCGAGTTGTCCCGTAACTCAGTGCTCACCATTATCGAGCGGGAAAACGGGCGCGTTAACAGTAACCCGCAGACGCAGAGTGATGACAGCACCGACAACCGTATTAACCGTCTGGCCGTTCCTGAAACGGAAAACAACTGATGAGAGCGCAGCCTATGAAAACCACAAACGGGGCGCAACGCGCCTCATTTTTCCGCCGGCACCCCGCGCTGTTGCACGTGCTGTGTACTGCCGGCGCTCTGCTGGCATTCCTGCTGGCCGGGCTCATCGTCGCGGACCGCGCTATTAAGGAACCTGCGCAGGCAGCTGCATTCCGTGACTGGATGGAGCATGCCCGCTATGGCTGGCTGATATGGCGCCTGGCGCTTTATGGTGCGCTGGCGTGGGGTTTTGTGAAAGTTTTCCATGCACCGGGCTTCGGCCCGCAACACCGGCAGCCGCTGATCCGCATTGCGGCTGTCAGCCTTATTTTTGCCGTTGTCTGTGAACTAGTGCTGCTTGGCGGCACGGGAGCGTCCTGATGCTGACTAACAGCTACCTGGAATATTTCCTTACCCTGCTCGGCTGGGTGGTTAACAACGGACTCTGGAATATTCTCATCACGACCGGTCTGTTTGCCGCGCCTGTCGCTTTCCGGCTTATCGGCATCTGGCTGAAAGTGCGTGAAGAAGGTGAAGATGAGGGAAATAAAGGTGCCCTGTCCATACCACGCATGGAGCACGCGGTTTACACGTCTTTTCTGGTGATGATTGCCTGCTGTATGCCGCTGATGAACGTCGATATGAGCACGATAAAATATGACACGTCGCGTGCGCAGAGCTGCGGGACGTGGACGCCAAAAGCGCCCGATGACACAGGATATTCACCGGTCATATCGAGCATTAACGATCAGACGGCTGCCGCGCCGGTCTGGTGGTATCTGATTCACAAGCTGGCAAAGGGCATTACCCAGGCGTCTGTTGCCACTATCCCCTGCCGTCCGGACATGCGTCAGCTCCGCTTCGAGGTGCAGCATACGCGAATTAACAACAAATCACTCGCGGAGGAGCTTCAGGACTTTACCAACGACTGCTATTCGCTCGCGCTGTATATGTGGAAACGTCAGGATCAGGGGCAGACGAAAGACAAAGCCACGCTGCGTGATATTGAGTGGATAGGCAGCAAAACTTTCCTTAGTAATTATTACGGCAGCCTGCAATCGAAAACGCCCCGGGCTGAATTTGCCTGGAACGAAAGCCGCGACAGCGGAAGGCCGGATACAGGCCGGGGCGGCTATCCGACCTGCAGCGAGTGGTGGAATAAAGCGGATACCGGGCTGGAGGCCCGTGTCGTCGATCAGGCTGACCCGGGGTTATGGACCCGTCTGACAGCTGCCATGAAAATGATCGGGGGCAACTCAGCGGACTATAAAGAGGCCATTATCCGTCGCCTGGTCAGCCCTGAGAGTCTGACCGTATCACAGGGCGGACACGTCTATGCCGGCTACGGAGGCAACGCCGATTTCACGCTTGATAACTCCGTAGCCCGCGTGGCTGCGATCGGCGGCACCGCGTTAGGCAGTCTGGCAGCGTTTCCGGCATTTGATGCCATGCGCCAGGCGCTGCCAATGATTCAGGCCGTTATGCTCATGGCCGTGGTAGTAGTTCTGCCGCTTATCCTGGCATTCTCAGCTTATGAATTTAAAACGGTTATTACGCTCACGTTTGTGCTTTTTGCGCTGAACTTCCTGACGTTCTGGTGGGAGCTCGCGCGGTGGCTCGACAGCTGGCTGCTGACAGCGCTGTACAGCTCTGACACACACAGCAGCTTTAACATGGCCGGATTTCAGAACAGTTCAGATGATCTGATTATGAATTTTGTTATGGCTACGATGTTTCTGGTATTACCGGCCTTCTGGATGGGGGCACTGTCATGGGCAGGCATTAGAGTGGGAGGCGCACTTGATGGCGCACTTAAAAACGGAAGTTCTGATGTGCAAAAAGCAGGCGGTAGCGCAGCTGACACAGCTAAAAGAGCAGTTAAACTGTAACCTTAAGGAAGATTAGAAGTGTCAAATCTCTAATCTTCATCATCCTCAATGTCTACCCGATAAGATGGGCCAGGACCGTGTTCTGGCCCAGTATAGATTCCAGTCCCCTCACTACCGTTGCGCCACTCAGTCCCATAAGAAGGGGCATGATCATCGCTATAGTCATCTTCACCGCTGATAGCTATGTTGCACAGCATATAAACAAATATGCCGCCGATAATGATAATGGTTCCAAAGATTACTCCACATGCGACCGCAGTACACAGCGCTACAAAGCACGCCAATGGAACCGGTATGCGCCCTAAAAAAGCAGGAAATCCACGCTTGATAGCCCATGCGATACAAATGTTATTAGCAGTTCTCGCACTTTTAGAGAGCCTGAGCCACAACCCGGCGGCACGCCTTCCTCTGTTAAAAGCTGAGTTATCCATAGTCTCTCCTTAGATAATTTGTGAGGTTAATAGTCACATAGAATGTCTGTGGAACTTTGGTTGTAACATTTATCTGACTGACTCTCAGCCCAGAACATAACCCCGCATGCGAGCATCACACCTAAACACGCGCCAAAATAGGGTGCATATCTTGATTTTAGTCTCCTACCCAAAACCACTCCAAAACCAATGCAGTAGATAAATAAGAGAATAATTAGGAAGTTATGTGACATAGTCACCTCTACTCATTAATTGAACTTTCATCATGCTCAGCAAGGTAACGTTTAGTTATCCTGATTACCTGCCGTTCAGAAACCCCACAAATATTGGCTGTTTCACGAATGCTCATCCCGTTATGTAGCCGCAGTTTTATAACGTTTTTATGCATTTGATGGTTAGCCTGCTTTCCTTTGAACTTTCCTTGCTCAACAGCTTTTTTAATACCCTCTTGCTGCCTACGTCTGCGATCCTGATAATCCTTACGGGCTATAGCTGCAAGCATATCTAACATCATTGCATTTATTGCTCTGAGCATTGCAGCAGTAAAGTCGTCACTTCTCTGGTTCTCCAGCGCGACGTAACTGGTTGGTAGATCCAGACTTACTATCGATAGACTTTTACTGTTAATCAATTCCTTAAGTTTTACCCATCCAGCATCATCAAGACGAGAAAGCCGATCTACCTGCTCAATCAGTAAGGCGTCCCCTGGCGAAGCATTCTCAAGTAGCCGCATAAGTTCGGGCCGCTGAAGTGAAGCACCAGAAACATTCTCTACATACCAGCTTTCTACACGATGGCCGCGCTCAGCTACAAATTGCTGCAGGCTGTTTTTAGCACGCTCGGCATCTTGTTGCCGGGTAGATGCGCGGAGGTACGCAAAGATGTACATTTTTCAAGCTGCCTTGACTTATAGGTGATGACTTATCATAGCATGACTTTTAGGTAATGACTTAATGGTAAAATGGATGCATTTGAGGGGGTGACTTTTGGGTATACACTGCCGATTTCCTGCGCTTTGTAAAGAACCTGCGGGCTTCTTAGGAGAATTCATGTAGCGCGATCAATTGTAATGTCACTACTAGATGAGAATTGTTTGGTAGTAAATTACTCTTCAAGGTGGTTAATTTTGAGAGAATTTCGTTTATAAGATATCGGCGGAGTATTAATTCAAAATGAAATGGTTCCGAAAAAGACAGTCTCAGTGTCTGTTGTGTGAATCAGGTGACGGCGTCACCCCACCGGAAAGTGAGGCCGGCCTTAACCCGGACAAAGCCAGGTTTGATCATGTGCTCTCACTCGCGGCATCCTTGCCCTCAGCCGCGCGCCACAATCTCCTCCGTGCTTTGGTGAGCCCCATACAGGCAGATTACCTTCTCGCGGTGGGAGCGGAAGGTCAGGACGCGCGTCCGACCTTGGATGAAAGGCAGTTCTTTTTTCAGAGGCTGTTTGATTACATCAGTTTTGAGCAGCTAAGCCATCAGAAACTGATGCCTGAAGAATACCCGCTATCGCTGGCTGCCGACATGGTACTACCGTGGCCGTGGAGCATGAACAGTTATAAGGGAAGTCTGAGCATCGGGAGCTGGCAGGGAAATCCCTGGCGATATGACAATTCCAATCATCACGTTGAGCTCTGGCTTCCATGGCGCATTGGCTTCGTAAAGGGCGGTAATCACTCGCTGGCAGCGGGCATACTGGCAGGTGAAGGAACTCTGCTCCCTGACCGGGTTTTTAACATGCATGATTTGCTAAGCCGTGTATCTACAGACGGTATCAGCTGGTTTGCCGATGGCATGCAGATTGAGAAAGTGCGCGACTGGCGAACGGCCGCGTTTTACGAACTTGGAAGGCTGGTCAGCTGACAGCAGTCATCCCCTGCCTGCAGACGTGTTGATTGCCTGGAAGACCAGAATAGTGGGCTATAAAACAACCCGGGAGAACTGAAATGGAAGTTAAAGACCTTTTGACGCCCGCTTTTACCGTTATGGGCGTCTGCCTGGCTGCGCACTTTGCGCTGCGTAACGAACACAGAAAGAAGGCACTTGAAATCGAAACGTCCCAGCTGGACCGGCTTTCAGTCCTGGTACTCAACTCTCTTGATAACTTTGCTCAATACGCCGGAGCACTTGCGGGCCTTATCGACGCACAGATAACTATTTTGACTGAGCAGCTTCCTCCGCCCAACCCCGATAATGCAAAGATTCCTGTCGCAGAGCTACAGAAATGGTTAGATCAAATAGATTCGCACCCTGCCTGGGGGCTTAACCGGAGCGAGCTGCAAAAGGCCTCTCATGGCCTGAGGTTTCACCGGGAAGCGGACTGGTTACGCTGGCAGGAGGCTGTTCCGCAGCTGCAGCGCAAAATATACGCATTTTTCATGATCACACTTCCGGGTGAGGAAAACATTGAGCTCATGAGCCGCGGACGGACTGCTGCAGAGGGCAGAGCGTTTGCCGAGACTATGCGAAGCTGCGTCATTGAATTGCGCAGCTTACAGGAAACCCTTTTATCCTCAATGAAAGACGACTTCAATAAACTGCTCAGGCCTGAGCAGACAGCGACTTTCTGCTCTGTGACGAATAGCTTATGGCGCTGGATGCGCCGGTTCTTTACCTGCTCGTTTTAACCTGGCGGAAGCGATCGCAGCACGGCGGCCGCTTCCGCACCCTCCCCGCTGAACGGCACCGCCAGCGTCGCCGCCACGTCCAGCGCAAACACCCGCGTGTACACCTCCATCGAACGCGCATCCTTATGCCCGGCCAGCGCCTGGATCACCTTCGGCGGCTGACGGTGGTAGAGCATGTGCATTATGTAAGAATGCCGGAAGGTGTGCGGCGTCACGGGAATGGAAAAGTGTACCCCGTCATCATTCGCCCGCTTTACGGCGGCCTTCAGCCAGTTGCGCATCGTCTCATCGGTCGCGGCCCACAGTGATTCACGCCGCTTCGGCCGTTCCGTGGCGAACCAGATGCGGACCTGGTGCACATAGCCGGCGTCGGTAAGCGGCACCAGTCGTACCGCATCTTTGGGGGGCCGCCCACGGCGACTTCTCACCTTCTCAGACAGTATGCGAATAAACGGACGCGGCCCGTCCAGCTCAAACGACTCCGGCGTCAGCGTGCAGGCCTCGCCGATGCGTGCGCCGGTGTTCCAAAGCGTGCTGAACAAAAAATGGTGACGGCGGTCGGGCATATAGTGCAGCAGCGCGTTGACCTCAGGGGCCAGTAAATAAAAAGGCGTGACGCCATTTGCAGTGGCCATACGCCGCAGCGCCACCGCAACTGCAAAGTCCGCGCTGGGCGCAAACGAAAGCGCGGTGACGCGTTCTGGTGAATTCTGCAGTACCGGAGGGTTCATTATCATGTAATTTTCACGCAGCGTTGTCTGGACATTTATCAGGCTATTTTCCCGCACCGGGGCGGCGGGAGCCAGCGCAATAAATCGCGCAGACAGGATACAAAGTTTGGTTTTACCCGCAGATTAGCGGGTTATCCCAATACCGTAAAGGATCTTTTTTCGCCGTAAAACGCCGCCAGGCCTTGTGCCGCATGGCCTCAGCCCTCGATCCGCGCGTTTGGTATAAACAGGGTAATCCCAAATTCCTTCTGGACCTCGACACAAAGCCGTTACGTTTCTGTGGTATGCCGGTTAAGGCTCGCTTATGATTGAGCGCACACATAGCAAGATATACCGCAGGATACGGAGATTAAGAAAAATGAAAGGCTCTGAGTGGAATAAATGGGATTTACATATTCACAGCCCCATGACGTGGCTGAATAACAACTTTGGGGAAAACTGTTCTATTCCTGATTTTGTCACGAAACTGGGACAGGCAGAATTGACACTTATCGGACTGACTAATTACTTTTTCTTTGCGGATAATGAGGTTGAAATCATTCGCGAGGAAATTGCTAGGCAGGGTTTAAATATTACTGTTCTTCCCAATATTGAACTTCGTGTCTCTCAGGCGAACAAAAAAGGAGAGTGGATAAATATCCATCTTCTCTTTTCAGAAAAAGTGTCCACACAAAAAATTAATGATGCCCTTTCTTCTCTTTTCATCACCTCAACTACCGCCGCCGGAAAAAAAGTATTCTGCAGTGAGAAAAGTATTACCGAACACGGAAAAAATATTGAGGTAATTACCGTTGATTATGGCGACGTGCTGGAACATATGAGTGCGCAGTTCTCGCTTTTCACCGAAATGATTGTGGCTGTCTGCCCTAACGGCTATGGTGGCTTCCGTGCCGGCACAGAAGGCCGTTCACACGAGATTGCCACCGAGTTTGATAAAGACGGACATATTGTGCTGGATGGGTCCGAAATGCCGGGGGCGCTGAGTACACGCGCCTATTTCCTCGACAACACTCGGTATGCCGGGGCTATTGCCATGCCCGTTTTTCACTGTTCTGACGCCCACGACCTGAATAAAATTGGCACCATGTTCAGCTGGGTAAAGGCCAAACCCACCTTTGAGGGGCTTCGCCAGACATTCATAGAGCCTGAATCCCGTCTGAGGCTGGAACGGGACTGGCCGCAGAGTCGAACAAACAAAGTGCATTTCAGCAGGATTGAGATGGAGGGGAGAATTTTTGAGGGACAAGACATCCGCTTCAAGAATCTTTCTATCCCGCTGAGTGAAGATATGGTTGCTATAGTTGGCGGCAGAGGCACAGGCAAAAGTCTGATCCTTGACGGCATGCGGTCGCGCTTTACGCCATCGCGCCCTGATAATGTTCTCGCCCGACGTGTATCGCCGGAACGGCTCTGCGTTCAGCTCAGTAAGACAGACGGGGAGTTTAAAGAATTTGACGGAACTGATAATTCCTACAGTTACCTTCACGTTTCTCAGGGGGAAATCAAGGAGCTGTGTCAGGAGCCAGGAAAGATCAGCGATGAAATAAAGAAAATGCTCCGCCTTCCCCCTGAATCCTTCCCGGTCCAGCTCCGAAACGAACTGGAAACAAACCTGAATGATTTTCGCAGCTTATTCGAATTCTTTAATGTGAAGAATTCAGACGGGATTTTTTTAAACCGTCCGCGTCATATCAATTCAAAAATAGCAGATGCACAAAAGCATATTGACACGCTGACCAGCGAGAAGAACCGGGAACTGATTAGTACGTTTCAGGAAAACGGAAAGAGTCTTTCCGAGACAAATGCTTACATATCACGTTTAAATAATTTCCTGATTCTGTTGAACGAGCAGGAAAGTGCATTAAACGATGAGATTGAGTTCATTAACGCAAAGGGAAATGAAGATAATATTGTCCCTCATATCAACTTAGAGCCACAGAGGGCTGCGATTAATAATAAAATCCAATCTGCAAAATCAGAATCAGACAGAAAAGTGCTGGTTAACCATGAAATTATCGATCAGTTCCGGCAACAGGGATTTGAACAGGACATATCAGGCCTTCTGGATAAAGTCTCCGAATACCAGCAGGTGATTAACGTTGCTGAACTTGAGCTGGAAGAGTCACGGCGCAGACTGGGGCTGGCAGAAAAAAATCTGGAGAGCAGAAGAGTGCTGGCGAATCGTTTTCTGACACATATCCAGCAGGAGAAACAAACTGTGGATGCTGCTTTCCATTCTCTACGCGGAGCAAAAGAGCATTACACCGCAGAGCAGCAGTCTCTGGTAACTGAAATTCTTCAGGATATAAACATTTACGGCGAGGTCACATTTAATCGTCAAGCCTTTTATGCTGGTGCCCTTAAATGCATGAATGGTGGAAGATTTCGCGCTTCAAAGGAAGGAGAATCTCCGATTGAAAAAATTTCGTCACTCTTCAATGTTCACACGGTCGAAGACTACACCCGTCTGGTGAGTAATGAACCAATTCTGAAAGCTTATGACGACAATCAGGAATTAACTGATATATCTCTTCATAATTTAGTATGGAAGCCTGAATTTTTTAACAGTGCAGGACCGCACGAGCTTCTGTCCCATCTGTTCAACCCTGACCGTATCTCAGCCTATCTGAACGTTAAAGCGCATTTTACCTATAAAGGTAAAACTGTCGAAAAGCTTTCTGCAGGACAGAGAGGCACGTTCTATGTCTGCCTCAAGCTCGCTACCGATCCGTTTGGCTCCCCCTTCGTTTTTGACCAGCCTGAAGACGACCTCGATAACGATTTTATCATGCACCACCTTGTGCCCCTCTTCCGTAAGATAAAACAGTACCGGCAGGTCATCATTGTTACCCACAATGCCAATCTGGTGGTGAACTGTGACGCTGAGCAGGTTCTGGTGGCCAGCAACAAAGATGAGGTCATTACTTACCGATGCGGCGCTCTGGAAGACGGGGATCCTGCCGACGGAAAAAATATGCGGCAGGCAATCTGTAATGTTTTAGAAGGTGGACACCGGGCTTTTGAGCAGCGTGAACGTAAATACGGTTTGCTAAGACCGGCTTTATAGCATAATCGGGTGGCGGGCCGCAAAGTCAGTCCGTCATCCCGATACTTGACGGTGCCTAAATTTTTCAGAATCAGCATTTGTATGTCTTATTGGTAAATTGCGCGCGCAATAGGAGTGCTTCGCTCAGACGATACTCATGCTAAACATGGGAGGGCTTTAACGTCGTTCGACTCATGACATTTATGTATACTCTAATGTTTTACTAAGATTTATTTTTCCAAAATTTTTTTTATAAAAAGCCAAGAATAAAAACTCCGCTGGCGGTAAATCGCATTCGGGGAAACCCTCCGTTCCCGGAGTTTTACCGAACGGCGCAGCGCGTAGACCGGCGCGGCCTGCCCCGGCACAGAGGGCCGGACCGCTATATCTGGTATGCCTCTCAGCTGAAACAGGCACAACATGTAGTGTTTTGCGCCGCAGCGGGGCGATTCGGTCTTATGGGCGTTTTACCGAATCCCCGGACAGGAGCGTAAAAAACCGCCTCGCGGCGGCTTTGTGCGTTACAGAGAAGATGTGAAGACGAGTGTCAAACATCTTTTTTGAGGATTAAAACACTATAGTAGAGCGTCGCTTTAATGAGATGATTGAGATTATGAACCTCTCGAAAAAGTAACAGCGTTTTGCGCAAAAATTCCATAAACGAAATATCTTCACCCTTTTCCCGATCCATGCCTTCCTTTGTGGGATAATAGGTGATTATTTGTGTTGATTCATTATATTCATACTTATAGTGAGCAATGCCATTTCTAAGACGATTATCAATGGCTTTTGTTTCGATAGAATAAAAACAGTCATCAATAAACTGAATCTTGCTGCCCAAATCAACGTCAGCAAATTTGTTAAGAGAAGAAAGCTCTTTTCGCACTTCATTTTTTCTTGTCATCTTTAAAGATGTCTCAAATTCGTTATAATCTCCGCGTTTTAATAAATTATTCAGACCTGCAAGAAGTGTTAGTTGCCGGGAGAAAACCTCTGCCAGATCTTTATAGTAGTTATTGCATGAATCAAAGTGATCAGTTGATACGCGAGCAGGAACAGCCGTGTAATTTTTTTCATCAACATAATCATAGAAAAAGGCTGGGCGCAAAGGTAAATCCATCTGAACTATTTTTGGATACAAGGTGAGGCAATCATGATGTAGATTAGTCAGAAAACGACTTTTAATTATTTCATCAATAAAATCAATGGTTTTATCATGATGTTTACTGTGCAGGTAAATATAAAGCTGCGGAAATCCTTTTGCAAGTTCTTCATTTTGCTCGTGAATCGTAAAAGGCGAAGACATAATTGACGTTGCTGTGTAGAGTGCGGCAAACACATCCTGCCTTTTCTTGGTTTTCAGGTTAACACCAGGGATTTTTTTGCAAACTTTCGCAAAATTTTTTATATCACCTTTTTTATATTGCGTTATGACGCTTTCCAGCTCTTTCTTTAAGGGGTGCAGCTTATTTAATACTTCTAAGCGAAAAGCTAAATGACTGAAAGCGTCCTGACCAATTTCATTTATAACCCTGAAAAAGGTTGTCATTCCCTTAACATACTTTCCGAAATACACAGGGAAATCGAGATGAAGATCAACAAAAGGATTTTCCTCCGTAAACGGCCATTCAAAATCCAAAATGTCTGTGGCCCCTTCCAGATCTCCTTTTTCATCACCAATAGTAAAGGTGATACGCTGCTCACATTGAGGACAAGCAAACTGAAAAGGCTGATTATCTCTGTTTGACATGCCAATCCTGCAATTAATTAATGTGTTGCAGGTATCGCATTTAAAGCTTTTTAGAATGTTAATTTTGACCACCTATAATGAATTAGAAGGCAGAATTGGCATTTTTCCAGCCTACACCAGGCTCATAAAAGTGAGTGCTCAGATAGCAAAAAACCCGCTCAGGGCGGGTTCTTTGCTCTGTAGCCTGTGATGCTTCGCGGGCATCCGGCGTACAGCGTGGTGAAATTCTCTTTTGGCGAGTTAATTATACGTCTAATGAGTCATATGATCAAACCTGTATTCAAGCAGCAGCAGCACGGTTTATAATGCTCACAGATCAATCGAGTAAAGCCCGATTAGCCGCCTGTGTGATGAGCCAGATCAGACTCTTCAAAATCGAATTTGGTATAGACAGTACCGGAACCGTGGGCAAGCACACGGTAATGGTATAGCCCTCTTCCGGTTTCGCACCCGGGAGCCTGGGCGGCAGCGTGGTGAAATTCTCTTTTGGTTAAGTGAATGGCATAACCGGATGGGCGGATTTGAGGAAAGGGGATTGCCTAGTAGCCTACGCGCCACAGAGATGGAGGTGCGGGGAATGATTGAGCTAATTATCGCCATTCTTACCTTAATTGCAGCTGTATTGCAGTTGATCAACTGGTTCCTTTAATGGCTCCGGAGTCCGTGAAGGTGAAAACCTGAACGGGTAAAACTGAAAGGTTTATAGCCGTCCTCTTGGGCGGCTTTTTTCATTTCTAAGCTTAGTTCGGCAGAATGGGCGTTTTACCGAATGCCCGGACAGGGGCGTAAAAAAACCGCCTAGCGGCGGCTTACATTCCGTCACTGCTTTTTTAAGAATACCGATAAAGCAGGCAAAACGGTTAAGTATTAAGTATTACTTCATACTTAATAAATAATCTTCAAAAAGCATTTTTACCATTGCACTAACGCTTTTTGGTTCAACTCCGTTTCTCTTGTTTAACATAGCCCTATCTTCCGCCAACTGAAGCAATGATTTAGGCAATGATATGCTTGTCCTAGCTATTTCTTCAGGTTTAGTCGGCACAACATTTTCACGAGGTGCATCTCCATACCCTTTATCAGCTAATTTATCTGCTAAGCGGTCGGCTTCTTCTTCAGACACCATTGGGCGCGCCACCCCCGCACGTTCGCTACGCTTTTTTAGTGTCATCCGAATACCTCCTGAACAAGTTCATAAACTTCAGACTTAGCCTTTTCGTTTTCTGACTCAATGACAGATTTTCCTTCGGAAATTACATCTCGATAAATTTTTCTATAGCGCCCTACTGCATTTAATGCAGTTAAGTCCTCGAACTCAGCGACAAAGCCTAAAAACTCATTACGTTCATTCCCCATCAGCACTGGATTAGTTGTTGCTACAGTCTGATAGACAAACACTTTCAGATTTGGATTTAAGTCACGCATGCTGACCACTTGCTGCTGCAATTCTTCCATTGTATCCAAATCTAATTGAGAACATTGATGCGGGGCGATTATATAGTCAGCAACTGTCCCACCGGTTATTAGCTCTCTGCTATTACGTCCAGGCACATCCACCACTACATGATCAAATTTCTCATTCAGACTACGAAGTGTTTGAGAAATGTTGTCCCTTTTTTCAATTAGGGTTAGCTGGGGTTTATGGCCCGCCTCTTCCCGCTCGGCATACCAACGCGAAGTAGATCGTTGCCCATCAGCATCAACCAAACATACATCGAACCCTTTAGAAGCCAATGCGACAGCGAGGTTTATAGCTGTAGTAGTTTTAGCTGCGCCGCCTTTGTTACAGCCAACAATAGTAATCATAATATTTCCTAAGTAGCATGTATGAAGTATGAGGTGTGAAGTATTACTTATGCACTCATGCTACTTTTATTGTCTGCATACTGCAATAAAGTATTGCGGAAAAATTAATAAATACATGATATTATTAATTTTATTATTTATTAAATATGAAGTATTACTTGTTACCGTCATCTGACAATAGCTTTAGGTATATCACTCCAGCGAGTTGTCCAAGCGGGACTCAACATCTCCCTTTTCATTTTCCACTCAGAATTTACACCCTGGCTAGCAAACCACAAATTCCCCATCCCGGACTGGTTAATGCCATCAAGCACCTTCATGAGCTGCGCACTGTTTGCCCGGGGCTGCGCATCGTCAAAGAGGCTGAGCTGGTTGACCCCGTTGGGGGTAAAGTCATCGAGCATAATGCCGGCCTTCATATAGCGCCGGTTATCAAGCCAGATGCGATCCAGGCTGCGCATAGCCACTTCAATGATGTCGCGTGTGTCTTGGGTGGGCAGAGTAAGCTTCTCACCGGCGGAGTTGCCATAAAAGACTTCGTTTACGGCGTGCGGTGACGTACGAATGAACACGCTGATGCGCCTGCAGAACTGCCGTTCGCCGCGAAGTTTTTCTGCTGCACGCGTGGCGTACTGGGACAGCGCCTGCTGCATGGCCACCTTTGAGGTGATACGTTCGCCAAAGGACCTGGAGCAGCAAATCTGCTGTTTGGCCGGGGGCAATTCCTCAATCGGGATGCAGGATTCGCCGTTAAGTTCGCGCACGGTTCTCTCCAGCACCACGTTAAAGTCTTTACGGATGAGGGCAGGATGGGCGCGCGCCAGCTGCAGGGCGTTACTGATGCCCATGACTTTCAGCCTTTTACCGATGCGGCGGCCCACGCCCCAGACTTCCTCCACGGGCTGATTGGCCAGCAGCGTTTCGGTGCGTTTCGGATTACCCGGCGTGAGCGCCAGCACGCCGCGGAACTGCTTCCACTCCTTGCTCGCCCACTGCGCGGATTTCGCCAGGGTTTTGGTCGGTCCCATGCCGACGCCTACGGTCAGGCCCGTGGTGGCCAGTACGTGCGCGCGCAGGCGCCGGCCAAAGTGCTCAAAGTCCTCACAGCCATCAATACCGGTCAGATCCAGAAACATCTCATCAATGCTATACTGCTCGACACGGGGCGTCATTTCCTCCAGTGCCGTCATGACCCTCTGGCTAAGGCTATGATATAGCGCATAATTACTGCTGAATACGTGTACGCGCTCTGCAAAATCCTGCGTCTTTATCTGAAACCACGGTGCGCCCATTTTAATGCCGAGCTTTTTGGCGCCGGCGCTACGAGCGATCACGCAGCCGTCGTTATTGGACAGCACCACAACGGGTTTACCGCGCAGGTCCGGACGAAACAGCGCCTCACAGCTGGCGTAAAACGAGTTCACGTCTGCCAGGCCAAACATAGGCATCGTTACCTCCGGCGCGCACGCGTGCTGTTGAACCACCAGGTGACCACGCCGAGCAGCTGCAGCTCTTCCGGATAAATCACCGGGTAGGCCGGATTCATGGGCAGCAGCGCGAGCCGGGGCTGCAGCTGCAGGCGTTTAACCGTAAATTCACCTTCCACCTCAGCGATGACAATGTCACCGTGCGACGCCTCCTCGGCCCGGTCAACCACCATGACGTCGCCGTTATAAAGCCCAAGGCCCTCCATGCTGCTGCCGCTGGCACGTACGAAGAACGTGGAGGCGCGCCGGCGGATGCAGAGTTCGTTCAGGTCCAGCTCTTTTTCTATATAATCGGCGGCCGGGGAGGGGAATCCGGCCGCACACGGTTCGGCAAAGAGTGGTACGCGCACGCGTGGTGTGAAATTGGGGAGCCAGAGCAGCGTCAGGCCGGTTGCGTATTCTGCGGGATTCATGACCGTGTCCTCATTACATCAATAATGGCACGGGTATAGCTTGTATGTGAGACGCGCATATTTACCTCCTCTTAATGATACTGTTTTTATGTACAGTATTACCAGGAGGTGATCATCTGGCAACAAGAAGAAGAGTAATGACGTAATGAGCTATATCAACATGATGAAATGGGTGAATTTTTTATCATGGTTGAAATAAATTCATTCGCTGCAGTAGAAGATTGGAATGAAAACACGACTAATGTGTGTTGTAACTAAGTATGATTTTTTTCTCACAATGTGCCTTTATTGATTGGATACTTGGCCGCTAGTTTTTTAACCTCAATGGCGTCTTTTTCCGGAATCCACACACTAACAAAACAGAGTTTACTTCCTTCTATATTTTCCATTTCGGTGTATAGATCCCATACCCTCTTCACGGCATTTCCTACGTTTTGTTTTGACCTAGCCAACTGAGTTGCTACGTCAGATTGCTTCTCTTCTTTGACCAGCACCAAATAAGCCATTTTTGTAGTTATTTCAGCAAAAGTTTCCATGGCTGGTAGGATTCGCTCCCATTCTTGCTGCGATATTTTTCGTTTATGCGCCATTATGACCACTCCATTATTTAATCGGGTCAGGTTAAGATCCATGCTCCTCTAAAGTCAACAGTAGTCAACGGGGAGCAGGTCAGATGATCTCAATTTCGAAAGCTGTTAATCGTAAACCGCGAGGCGGTGCAAAACTTGTTTTGCGCCGCTGAGGGGTTGACCGACTGAGCGTAGCGATGGAGGTTACTGGGTTAAAGTGCACTTATGCACTTATCCACAGCGCTAATTTTTAAAAGCTTTTTTTAATCTTTTTAGTCTTTTTAATAGCTTTTTAGGCATTTCAAACTATTGATATTAATAGAAAATAAAGCATTTACTATGGGTTTTTCCCCTATACAATATGGGAATCAGCACATCTTTATGTGGGAATGACCCCTATACGGTATGGGAATGCGCCATAGATTATATGGGAATCGCCCCTACATCGGTTTAATGCACATAATGTGTTGACTTGTGTGTATTCTAGGGTATTGTGGGGTATAAATATTTACCCATACAAGGTTAAGTATATGGCTAACCAGATGAAAAAAAAGATAAATGTAAAGCAATCAAACGAACTTACTGAAGCTGCATACCATCTTTCACTGAAGGCAAAAAGGGTTCTTTGGTTATGCCTTATGCAAACATATTTTTCCGATGACAATGACGATGTTAGCCCATTGTTCAACGTGGCTGTCTCTGATTACGAGGACATTTTCAATATAAGTCGGAACCAAGCCAGTCGTGATGTGAAAGAGGGTGTGATAGAGCTTTCACGCTCATCAATTCTTTTCTACCCTAAATCTGGTCGTAACGATATAAGGGCCTTGCCATGGCTGGCTGAAGCCGGTGGCAGGTCAAGTAAGGGGCTGTGGGAGATTGAATTTAACCCGCGCGTTATGCCCTATTTATATGTACTTGGAAATCAATTCACTACTTATTCGCTCAGGGATTGCGGAAGTCTCAAAAATCCACGAACAGTAAGGCTTTACGAAAGTCTATGCCAGTTTCGTAGTACTGGTATCTGGAAGACTAGTCATGAGTGGCTGGCCGACCGGTTCATGCTTCCTGACTCGCAGCGTTCTAACAGTGCTGAGCTTAAGAGGTCATTTCTTGAACCTGCTTTGCGTCAAATTAATGATAAGACTCCACTGCATGTTACTTATCAGGCTGATAATAATGGAAAAATGATTTTCAACATCCTTCGCAAAAGTGGAATCTAAACGTCATTTTGCTTATGTTAATTATTGAGAATCAAACTTCACAAGGTGTGGCGATTTTCATACTTCAGCTTGTAGGAACCCTATAGACCGCTAACTTTTCACAAATCAGGATGATTTCTATTCCCGCTATTCAGCATGTGGCAAAGTGGATAGGTTCATATATAGGGTGGATTCCCACATTCTGGTGCGCAACTTACTTCCGCGTAGTCAACTGTTTTGAATTTAGTGTGATTATCACTCCCTCCAATCCCTCGCATGCCAGCCCATAAGTAGGGCAAATTCCCACGTTCGGATGCACAAAGCTTTTACGCGCCGCTAAATCAGGGGTATCGCACCCAGCTTTCCTGCGAGCACTCACATATGTAGGGCTAGTTCCCATATTCAGTCATGCAGCTGTCCCGCGCATTACCTCCTCTCCGAAAATAGGGGTGATTTCCACTCCAAACCGTCTAGTACGGTCATGTAGGACGGAGTATAAGTAGGGCCAATTCCCATATTTCGTACTCAACTGCATCCTATGCTGGTTCTTCTGCGAAAGTAGGGCTAATTCCCACTCCGCGCGCGATCGTGCACGACTGCTTAAAAGTAGGGCAAGTTTCCACATCTCTGTTTGCAGATTACCCCCTGTGTTACTTCTTTTACGAAAGTAGGGGTGATTCCCACTCCACACCGTGCCGCGCGGTCGGGCACGACGGCATTAATGTAGGGCGGATTCCCGCATTGCGTTATGAATATGCCCTCTGTGTTGCTCTCTCTTAGAAAGTAGGGGTGATTCCCACTCCACACCGTGCCGCGCGGTCGTGCACGATTGCATATATGTAGGGCTAATTCCCACATTACGTTATGAAGGTGCACCCTTGTGTTGGCTTCTCTGAGGAAGTAGGGCTGATTCCCACTCTGCTCCGTTCTGAACACGCTCGGGCATGTCGGCTTAAAACCAGGGCTGATTCCCACCTTGCGCCGTTCCGCACACGGTCGGGCACGATGGCTTATAACAAGGGCTGAGTCCCGTATTTCGGTGAGTAAATGACACCCAGTGTTACTTCCTCAGAGAAAGTAGGGCTGATTTCCATATTCAGATGAACAGCTTACTTCCAGGCCGTTTACTTCTAAAATGGTAAATTTCAACTTCCCACTTTTAGCGCGAGCATGGAAAGATCTTCTCACCTAAATTAATTTAATTAGATTTTTTTATTTCTAAGCCCATAGATGATATTAAAGCATGAGTGTTGTTATTAATTTAAATTCTATTTTCGAGAGTGAGGTGCTATTCTTTACCCCAACTCTTTTGAGTGGGGTATTTTTTTTAAAATCCTGAGATTGTGTTTTATTTGTTTTTAATTGCCTTATAATTAGTAGGGGTCTTGAATTCCGTTAACTGTGAAATAAATTTTTTATGCGAACTGTATCCCCATAGTGCGGGGTAAGAACGTATTGCAATGAACATTGTTATTGATAATGCTAATGACATTATTAATTGAATGGCACCCCAGAAATATTCTTCTCTAACGAGCGAAGAATTCCCAGCTGTGTAGAATGCTATGAATCCAAGGAAAAACGCAAAAATAAATGCTACTCCTTCTCGCGCCCTTTTCTTATAAAGATGTTTGTCTAAGTAAAATTCTGAAACTCTATAGTTATCTTGAATTGAGGTTTCCTTTTCACTGATGCAGTGAACTAATTTTTTTAACCTTTTTCTCTTGAGTTCTTCAAGTTCTGAGTTACAGCTGAGGATTTTAATTAGCCTTCTTGCAAGCGTAATCTCATATAGGCCAGTAGTCTCACGTAGAATTAATTTTTTTAACTCATCATCAATTGCTTTTATCTCGTAATTCTCCATTTTAAGTTCTGAAGATAAATTTTTCATATCTTTGTAAACTGATATCCTCTCATTGTTAAATCCTTTAAGTCTAGCATTGATACTAAAAACCAATGCGATTGAGGGGATGGTTAAGCTTAATATTTTTAACCAGTCCATGATTTCATTTACTCCTTATTAAGAGGTTTCGGGTATTTATCGTTGACAGTTCTACAGTCTGATTGTTATCTTTTCAACTGTAATAAGTCGTCAGATGACGGCCACCAATGGTCCGGTAGCTTGAGAGGATCGCCTTCGGGTAGCTGCAAAAACACTCCTGTAGCCTGAAAGGGAGAACACATCAGTGTGGTACATCTGCTCGCTCCTGGAAGCAGATATCGTCAAAACAAGCGCACCTACGACGCGACGATCGGGGTACATTAATCACACCAAAGCCAGGCTTTTACATACGCCTACGCCCTCAGACAAGGCATCCTCAATGATGCTTTTCTTCACTTACGTTATGAGATTTGTCAGGGATACGCCCTGAGCTGCATACGACTTTTGCTATGACGCATAAGCCCATTTGGAACATTTGGGCGCTTGCGGAAGACGCATCAGGAGCATGAAGCTGCGCGGCGTCACTTTGGTTCGAGTGAAACGAGAACAAAGTGACGCGCGCAGCGCATAACGACCAAACCCACGCACTGTGCGGTTTTCAGCATGCCGGTACAATCTGACGTGCACGTATTACGTGTTTTCAGATGCTCAACTGGCTATTTATCAACCATGACGCGACGTTAACGAACACCCCGTTAAGGGCGTTTTACTAGAAGGAGAATGATCGACTCGGTATCGATGGCGACATCAGGAAACTGGTGTACGGAGGCAGACTGACTAACGTCAGCACGGCACAAGCCGCAAACAGGTCAGAGACCTGGGGAGCCTCGCAAGAACTCAACATTTCGCCGCCCCGATGCACAGATACCAGTCGAGACGCAGGAAGCGCAAAAGCAACCGTGTCATCGGGGAAGAGATGTACAGATTCAGAGTCATACAGCTGTGGGTTAGCGGGTCAACAGCTGTGGGTTTTGATGGAGAAAAGCAATGTCCGGAAAATTAGGTAAGCAGCTCGTCACGCTCGCACGTCAGGGCGGAGGAAGTTTTAAAACGGTTTCTGATCGTTCAAAGATTGCCAGTCGCTTTTCGGAGCGACTGGCAACCCTTAATATTCAGATTCGGGACGTAAGCCATATTAAAACCAAACATATCGAAAACTATATTCGTAGTCGTCAGGATGAAAATATTTCGTCCCGGACGCTGCAAAATGAAATGGCCGCATTACGTTCAATCCTTTCTCAAGGCGGGCGTAACGTTCTGGCTAATCCATCGCATGAAAAATTGAGTAATCAGGCGCTAAATATATCCGGAGCCAGCCGCGAAGGCACTAAAGTTGCCATTTCTGATGAACGTCTTAAAGAAGTTGTCTTAACGGTTTCAGAAAAAGACAGGGGGGTTGCTTTAGGTGTGCAGCTCGCCAGATATATTGGTTTACGTGCGGAGGAAACGGTTCAGTCGGCAAAATCATTAAAAACATGGCGGAAAAGTCTTGAGGCCGGAAATGATAATGTACGCGTTGTGTTTGGCTCTAAAGGTGGGCGTCCACGTGATGCCACCATTTTTGAGAAAGCCAAGGTTGTTAAGATATTAAATGAAGCTATTCATTACATAGAAAAGAATAACGGTAAGCTAATTGATAAGCCAACGCTTCATCAGGCGCTTGATCGTTATCATAACGTATTACGTGAAAGTGGAATGACCGGAATTCATGCGCCGCACAGTCTCAGATACGCTTATTCACAGGATGCTGTAAACCATCATCTTGAGAATGGCATGAGTCGTAAAGAAGCTGAGGCGCTTGTATCAATGGATCTTGGACACGGCGATGGACGTGGTGCTTACGTTGCCCGGGTTTATAACCGGACAGCTGATCCAGATGAATAAAGGGCTCTTGTAATTTGCCTTAAGCAGACGCTATTATTAAAACGTTTCTTACGTTGTCTTCGGACAACCACCAATGGTCTGTAGCTTGAGATGACCGCCTTCGGGTAGCTGCAAACAACACTCCTGTAGCCTGTAAGGGAGAACACATCAGTGTGGTACATCTGCCCGCCTTTGGAAGCAGATATCGTCAACCACGGCTCCTACTGCCTGGCGATGAAGGTACATTCAACCATCCGGCTCCGGCCTTCGTCCTTCGGGGAAACATTCCCGACAGGGTAAATGTTTCTCTGTTTTCTGGAGAAACTATGTCCATAACCCGCTCGTTTCTGAATGAGTTGCGTACGCCATTCGATCTGGTCCTTTCCGTTGCAACCCGCGTTGCATCTGAATGTCCTGACCTTAAGGCTGCACTCAGGGGAACATCGTGGCTTGCTTCACCTTCCGGTCATTATGAATTTCGTTCCCGTGTCTGGTTTGACTATCAACGTTATCACGCCATTGTTATGGCAAGAACGTTGATTGCAGGCCAGCCAGGCGATGAGTTCATTTTCAGCCGGCACGGTGAGCATTTTACACACAAAGCTGCAGCGAAAGCCGCTCAGCATGCCGCGTCTGATGCTGCAACATTCAGGGTGTTCACCGCCCAGAAATAACAGCTCAGTCGTCTGAACTATACATTCGCCATGCGAATGCCCATCGGGAAACATCTTCCCGACAGGGCAGGTGTTTCCCGCTCAACAGGAGAAACACCATGTATACCCTTTTATTACCAACCTCCTTTTCCATAAAAGGCATCTTTTCAGCAGTTTACGATGCAGCGTCATTCCTGCGGGATTGCGCCGCTGCCGGTAAAAGAAAAGAAGACTGGATAACGAACCGGGCTGGCTCACTCAGCTTTAAGGTTCAGGTTCATCAGTTACCTTCAGGAAAATGGACGGCCGGCATACTTACCCGTTCCGGCACGTTTTACGGTAATCATCGGTTTGGTTCTTTGAAGAATCCGGATGAGGTATTCCGCTCTTACCGTCAGGCTCGCCGTTTTGCACTGAAGCTGGCGAATCAGATGGCAAACCTGCGTTATGCATATCAGTAAGGGAAATGGAATATGACTATTTCAACAAACCTGGCAGATATGCTGCAGTTAGCTGAATACGAGTGCGACATGCTTACAGCATTAGCCTATCAGCGATTTGGTCTGGACGATCTTGATGAGCGGGTGCACCTCGACGGTGAACTGCCCGTCACGATAGCCGTTCAGATCAATGTCATATACAGCCTTGAGTTCGGTATGGTTCAGGACCGTTTTCTCAGTCCTGGCTGTGCAGATTTGGTTGACTCCATCCGAGCTATGAGCATCAGGCTCGACCGCGCTTTACATGAACGGATTTCCATAAATGGACGTTCTGAAGGCCTAGGCGATCTGGCAATTGGCCGATTAGAATCTTTCTAATCTGACTTAACCCTGTGGGGATTTATTCCCCATCAGGGGGATAAATCCCCTTTTTTGAGGATTTATCATGACACCAATCTCCGTACCGCCTCAACACGTTACCTATATTGTGAAGCAGAGCGGATCGATATCCCCGAGCCAGTGGCACAGTTTTACCCTGGCAGTCACAGAAGCATTCTGGCTGTTACCGGTACATCTCCGTCCGTGCTCGCCAACTGACGGTACACGTCTGGAACGCGCATCCATGATGTTTACTCACCCCCGGGCTTTTGAATTCGGCGGAAAAGACGAAGGGAATCATATATCCAAAAGCGTGAAGTTTACCCTGGATATGAGCCCTGATTTGCGTATTGAAACTGAAGGTCAGCCCATCGACTTCTTCACGCGGATTGCGCTGCTGATGCTGTATCACCATTGCTCAGACTGCTTTGAGATAACGTCATCAGTCGGCGGTGTCAGCTGGGCGCTTCCTGTCCGCTGGGCAATACGGCACCAACTGATTGCTGACAGTAATGCTCCTCAGCCTTTCAGCACGGAAGGTTTCATTACCGGCGCAGCTGATGAATTGCTCATCAGAAGTGTTTCCGGGGGGGATCGTCCGTTTACGACGGCTGACTGGGGGCTGATTTCAGAACTTGAGTTCACGCTCGAAGAACTGAAAACCGGCAAACGCTGACATGCCTGAACCATCCTTCCGGGATTAACTCTCCGGATAGACTAACTTAGCCCAACAGGGATTTACCTCCCTGTGGGCGGTAAATCCCCTTTTTAATGGAGATTTACCATGACACATACACTAACTGATCCTCTGGTCCTTCCGGGCGTTTACCAGTTTGAGCAGGGAGCATCCATAAATGATGAACAGTGGTTCAGATTTACCGATGCAGTTAAAGAAGCTTTCTGGCTTCTTCCCGCTCAACTCCGGCCTTATAAGCAGCTGGGTTTTGACATGAACCGCGCGTCAGAACTTTTTGACGAAGAGGGTTCGATCACGTTCAACCATAAGGATAGCGAAGGCTACTGCCTCAATCCGTTCTATCTCAGGCAGACGCTTTCGGATAATTTTCGGTCATACCGTAAAGTGGAGAGCCAGCGATGCAAACAGGATTTATTCATGCGTATCGTGCTGGTTCTTCTGCATAACCTATGTCCGGACAGCTATCACATAACCAGTTCCTGTCCGCAAAGCTGGCATTTCGCGCAGCGATGGCTGGCATGGAATATGGATATGTTTACCAAAGCACCTGAAAAAATACCGGCATCGTTTGTTATACCCGGCGCAATTGAACACCTGCTGCTGGTAAAAACCTCCGGTCCCGGCAAGCAGGTCACCACTGAAGAGTGGGAAGCCATATCAGGCATTGAGTTCTGGCTTGCTCAGCAGCACAACAGCTGACCTGTCTACCCATCCTTCCGGGATTTGCTCTCCGGAAGGAGACAGATCCCGCTATTACAGCAGGTGATCCTATGTTTACTTTCAACAGTGACGCGCTCGCGCAGCTGTTTCATGAAACTTACCATCAGGCTATGTCAGTCAGGCTTGTTATCTGTTCGCAGGAAGGTTTGTTCCTGGAATTCAGGAACAGATTATCCGGTCAGCTTTTCTACCGCAAAGAGCGCATTTATGCCCTTGAATACAGCGGCGGGAGTACCCATCCGGGCGTGCAGGTAGAACTGAATTTTGGTCAGATCTCTGAGACGTTCGATCTGACTGTAGATGACCCGGCCTTTTTCAGTCCCATAACGCCGGCAGACAGGGTGGTTGTTCTGTCTGTCCGTTCACCCTATCAGCTGAAGCGCAAAACCATCAGCTGGCTCAGTCAGCGTAAACTCGCACTGTTCTGTGAACGGATCGACCTGATGAGGACTTCGGATTTTTGTGACTGCAGCTGCGACGAAGAGCGGGCCCGGTGGTTCGGTTCGGCAGCTTCAATGTTTGAAGAAGCAATGTTTACTGACAGTAAGCGGCATGACCGCCACGCTTTCTATCATTCAAGGCAGCAACTCCGGTTGCGGCTGAACAGCATAACCGCCGACGGAAAGATTATTTCTCCGGTGCGTTAACCACTTCCCCTGACGGGCGTATTTCTCGCCCGTCAGGGGAGGGATGCGCCCTTTTTTCATTTAAGGAACATCCCATGACCAAACCAACCAAAACCCGTCGCACGAAGAAAACTGAGAGCGTCGATCTGTACCAGAAGGTCACTGACCGTATCGTTAAGGCACTGGAGAACGGCGTGGCGCCATGGAAAAAACCATGGCGAACTGCTGGCCGCTGCGCCGCTGCGGGTCCGTTACCGGTTAATGCCTTAACCGGTAAGCCTTACAGCGGCGTTAACGTGCTGCTGTTATGGCTGGCCGCAGAGGAAAAAGGATACAGCACCGATCGCTGGGTAACGTATCGTCAGGCGCAGGAGCTGGGCGGTCAGGTTCGCAAAGGTGAAACGTCATCAGAGGCCATCATCTTCAGACCTTTTGAAAAGCAGGCTGAGGATGCCAGCGGAAACAAGCTGTTTGATTCCGACGGTAAGCCGCTGATGGAATCGCGGGCCATGATAAAGCCTAACTTCCTGTTTAACGTCGAGCAGTGTGACGGTTTACCGGACAGTGTTGCGGCTGTACCGCATGAGTCTCCCGTAGCTGAATACCCCGCTACGATCGACTGGCCGACGGAAAAACGGATATGTGAGATTGTGCATATGGCGGGCGTTAAGGTTGAGTTCAGATTACAGAATCGGGCCTGTTACGCCAGACACACTGATTCCATACTGATGCCGAAGGCGGAACAGTTTTTTACCCACGCCGACTACTTCAGCACGTTGCTGCATGAAGTTGTGCACGCCACCGGCCATGAGTCACGACTTAACCGCGAAGGCATAACCAAACCGTCGAAAAAGTTTGGCGATCCGGTTTATGCGTTTGAGGAGCTGATAGCGGAGATGGGCAGCGCGTTTCTCTGCGCCCAGCTCGGCGTGTTTGGCGATGTTCAGCACGACAGCTACATAAAATCGTGGCTTGAGGTACTGAAGTCGGACAAAAAAGCGCTTTTCCGTGCCTGCCGGCAGGCAAGAGAAGCGTCAGAATTCTTACTGCAGTTAGACAA